>NZ_JAMJFW010000013.1:0-107753 GCF_023544405.1 Enterobacter cloacae complex sp. OE43NF | reverse complement strand
CTGCAGGGGACACTTTGATAGTAAACGTCACTGCGCTTTCCATAACTCCACGCAGTTTCGCCCCCGTCGTTTTGCCCCATACAACGCCTCATCCGCAGCCTGAATCAGACGTTCGTAGTCAGGATGACCATTAAACATGGCCGCCCCAATCGAAAGCGACAACGGTATTGGCTCGCCTGTCGGGGAATGAACCTTAATTTTTTCCACGCGTCGGCGGATCCGCTCGGCAATGCGCAGGGTATCGGCTTCGGTGATTTCCGTTAGCACAATCAAAAACTCATCTCCGCCGTAGCGGAAGACATAGTCACAGGTGCGAACGTTGTCATAAAACGCCCCGGCAACCTTTCTTAATATTTCATCTCCCGTGTTGTGCCCCCAGGTATCGTTGATTTGCTTGAACTTATCGACATCAATAAGCAACACCGACAGCGGCGTACCAGAACGACTTGCCTGGGTAATTTCACGTTTAAAAATGGTTGGCAGGAAGCGACGGTTGAGCAGACGCGTGAGCACATCCACACCCACCTCGTGCCGGGCTACCTCATCAAACAGCTCATGCAGCAGGGTCACGATTTGCGAGAAGGTCGTTCGCGTCAGCCGCAAAAATTGCACCTGCCGCAGCCTGTCGTGAAGGGCATCGTCTGTCTGACGAACGTCATGAAAAGCCGCGTCGAACTCCTGGATAAGACGAGAGATATGCCCTGCTTCGGCAATACCACTGAAGTAGTGACGTCCCTTATGACTGAACCACAGCCCAAAGTCGGACTGCCCGAGCGGCCGGCTGTTGTCGATGCTGGAGTCCAGCATCACTTTATAAAGCAGCGACAGTTCCCACGTCAGCAATGCGGCGGTCTGCCGCTCCTTCTCAACTTCCGCATTTTCCATCAGCGAGAAGATTCGATAGTTCTCGTCCTCTTTTGCCGCATTGTTCTCGCTGAAGACATAGGCGCGCGACATCACCTCCATTGCCAGATCAATACTGTTAATGGCGTAGTGATAGATGCTTAACTTGGTCTCAGAAGGGTGTGGTGTGGCATTAATAAGAGGTAACAACAGCTTTTTCAGGATCCGGAAACCCATCTCAACCAGGTCGACCGATATACCTATTCGGGCATGAACATCGGCGGCGCGCTGCTGAGCCCGCATCTGTTCATCAACCTGTTCAACCCGGCAGGAGAGAACATCAACAAGCCAACGGCGCAGCGCCTCCTGCAGCTGCCTTTCAACCTGCTCAGTGGTCAGAAACTCCGCTGCATGAGGGTCGGCCAGGACCACACGATAAAACTCCGTAATCAGACCAGAAGCATGATCGCTGGCCAGTTGCGCAGTAAGTTGATGAACGAGGGGATCCGTTTCATTGATTAACTGAATCCACTCATCCCTTACGGTTTGTAAATAGGTTTCCATTTACACCCTCCAGGGGAGATCGTTAGCTTGTCCGACGGGAATTGAGCGCACGGATTCACCGTCTGGCATGCGTGATAATCAACAACAGCAACAAAATCAACACCCTTTCCAGGTGCCGCTTTTTTAATCAAAAACGAGTAATAGCACATATCGTATAACGGTGCTACATTACGCCGCCCACCCAACGTCAGCAGTGGTCAGGCAACGCCGTAAAGATCGGTAAAGCCTGCAACCATGACCTTGTCCAACGGTCTAATTGGCACGTGGTATCGCTTTATGCGTTACTTTCAAAGGCTTTACATAGGTTCACTATTTTGTCTCAACCCCACTTCAAACGTGCGTTTTTACACCCGCGTTACTGGTTTACATGGTTTGGTCTTGGCGTACTCTGGCTTCTGGTTCAACTTCCTTATCCTGTGATTCGCGTACTGGGCTCCAGGCTCGGCAGCGCGTCCCGCCACTTCCTCAAACGTCGTGAATCTATTGCCCGTAAAAATCTCGAACTGTGCTTTCCCCAGTATAATGCGCAGCAGCGCGAAACATTGATTGCCGAGAACTTTAAATCTATCGGCATGGCATTGCTTGAAACCGGCATGGCCTGGTTCTGGCCTGATGAGCGCGTCCGCAAATGGTTTGACGTGGAAGGTCTCGAAAACCTGAAACGCGCGCAAATGCAAAACCGTGGCGTGATGGTAGTTGGTGTCCACTTTATGTCGCTGGAGCTGGGCGGCCGAGTAATGGGGCTTTGTCAGCCGATGATGGCCACCTACCGCCCGCACAACAGTCCGCTGATGGAGTGGGTACAAACCCGTGGTCGCATGCGTTCCAATAAGGCGATGATCAGCCGTAACAATCTGCGCGGTATGGTCGGCGCCCTGAAGAAAGGCGAAGCCGTCTGGTTTGCACCCGATCAGGACTACGGACGTAAAGGCAGCAGTTTTGCGCCCTTCTTTGCGGTTAAAAATGTCGCCACCACCAACGGCACGTTCGTGATTTCGCGTCTGTCAGGCGCCGCAATGCTGACCGTGACAATGGTAAGAAAGGTTGATAAATCTGGCTATCGTCTGCACATCTCTCCGGAGATGGCAAACTATCCGGAAAATGAATGCGAAGCCGCAGCGTTCATCAATAAAGTTATCGAGACCGAAATTATGCGCGCGCCGGAGCAGTATCTGTGGATGCATCGCCGTTTCAAAACGCGGCCGCATGGCGAAGCGTCTCTCTATATTTAATGTGGAGAAAGGTTGGTTTCGCTAAGAAACTAACCTTTTCAATCACCTGTAATCACCCTGAGTAATTGTCTTTTCTTGCCGTCGCTCAACGTGGATTTATTGCGCTCTGAAATCAAACTGTCGCCGTTCCACGACACCCGTAAGTTACGGAAAGTATTTAAAAAAATGCCTCTTGTCACCCCTCATTTTTAGGCGTACATTAGCGCCGTCTGGCAACAGGAAAGCACAGAATTCTGAGCTGGAGTTTGCATCGTAACGGGATAATTCTCATTTCCGTCTCAGGCAAATGTCAGTTCTCTATAATCAGGTGGACTCTGTTTTTAAGTGCGTACCAGAAGATACGCGGAGCGATGAAACGTGAAATATTTCTTTATGGGCATTTCGGTGATTGTTTTAGTGTGGGCCGGAACCTTCGCCCTGATGATCTAGCGAAGAACATGCAGTCAAAAAAACAGGAGCCGTTGGCTCCTGTTTTTTTATGTCATTAAGATTCGTGCTGTTCAGCGGCACTCTTTGATGCGAGAAGCCCGTCGGCGCGGAACATACTCTTAATGCCCCTCACCGCCTGACGAATACGGTCGCTGTTTTCAATCAGCGCGAACCGTACATGGGTATCGCCATAATCACCGAAGCCAATGCCCGGCGAGACGCAGACTTTCGCGTCCTGCAACAGCTTTTTGGCAAACTCCAGTGACCCCATCGCCGCGTAAGGCTCAGGGATTTTTGCCCAGACATACATTGACGCTTTCGGCATTTCCACCATCCAGCCAGCCTCATGCAGCCCTTTCACCAGCACATCGCGACGGCGTTTATACTGGGCGGCAATATCATGAACACACTGCTGATCGCCTTCCAGCGCGGCGATAGCGGCCACCTGCAATGGGGTAAAAGTGCCGTAATCGTGGTAACTCTTAATACGCGCCAGTGCACTCACCAGCGTTTTGTTACCCACCATAAAGCCAATACGCCACCCCGCCATGTTGTAGCTTTTCGACAGGGTAAAGAACTCCACCGCCACATCACGTGCGCCCGGAACCTGCATAATGGAAGGCGCTTTCCAGCCGTCGTACACAATATCGGCGTAGGCTAAGTCGTGTACCACCAGCACATCGTAACGCTTCGCCAGTGCGACGACTTTCTCAAAGAAGTCGAGTTCTACACACTGCGCCGTAGGGTTAGACGGGAAGCCGAGGATCATCATCTTCGGTTTCGGATAGCTTTCGCGAATCGCACGTTCCAGCTCGTTAAAGAAATCGACCCCTTCCACCAGCGGCACAGAGCGAACCTGCGCCCCGGCAATCACCGCGCCGTAAATATGGATGGGATAGCTTGGATTAGGCACCAGCACCGTATCACCATGATCCAGCGTAGCCAACATCAGGTGCGCCAGCCCCTCTTTCGAGCCAATGGTGACAATGGCTTCACTTTCCGGATCGATGTCAACCTGATAGCGATCCCGGTACCAGCGAGAGATCGCGCGACGTAATCGAGGAATGCCGCGAGAGGTGGAGTAACCGTGCGTATCCGGGCGCTGGGCGACCGTGCAGAGCTTCTCAACAATATGCGCAGGCGTTGGGCCGTCAGGGTTACCCATGCTGAAATCGATAATATCTTCGCCGCGACGACGCGCAGCCATCTTCAGTTCAGCAGTGATATTGAAAACATAAGGGGGGAGACGATCGATACGCGTAAAACGGCGTTCAGGACTGAATTCAGCCATAGATTCCTCAGATTAACGTTAGCGCCCGGACCGTCCGAGCGACGCTGCCACTTATGTGGCGTGTTTAGAAAATAACCTGAAAAAAAACATGCTGTCGAGGGGTTAAGCAAAAAAAAGATGTCGCGTTAAAAACGGGAACCTTCAGATACCGAAAGCGGAAGCGTTCCTGCTTATTGTGCAATTTTAATACCCAGTATTTAACATGATGATATCAAAGCTGTTACCTTGCCGTTCTCCAGGAGTAAAAAAACTGGCATCTTCAGGAAGCCACTCTCAATCCCCTTTGAAGATTATGGTTTTTCCTCATTTGATAAACCCGACGGATAGCTGGTCAACAGGCGTCAGGTTTTTTATCATTGGGCTTTCCTCTTTTCGCTGGTCGACTCGTGCACGAAATATTCGATATGCTGCTGGCGGTTTTTGACCGTGCGGCATTAATGCTGATTTGCCTGTTTTTCCTCATTCGTATTCGCCTGTTCCGCGAGCTTTTGCACAAGTCCGCCCACTCGGCAAAAGAGCTGCTGGCCGTTACCGCCATCTTTTCACTGTTCGCCCTGTTCAGCACCTGGTCCGGGGTGCCGGTAGAAGGGTCGCTGGTCAACGTGCGTGTTATCGCCGTGATGTCCGGCGGGATCTTGTTTGGCCCCTGGGTGGGCATTATTACGGGTCTCATTGCCGGGACACATCGTTACCTGATAGATATCGGCGGCGTGACGGCGGTGCCGTGTTTTATCACCAGCATCATCGCCGGCGTCCTTTCCGGCTGGATTAACCGCAAAATCCCGAAAAAGCAGCACTGGCGCACCGGGATCATCGCGGGCATGCTGTGCGAAACGCTGACCATGGTTCTGGTGGTCGTCTGGGCTCCCACCATCGCGCTGGGGCTGGATATTGTCTCTAAAATCGGCATTCCGATGATCCTCGGCAGCGTCTGTATCGGTTTTATTGTGCTGCTGGTGCAAAGCGTTGAAGGGGAAAAAGAGGCCAGCGCCGCACGTCAGGCCAAGCTGGCGCTGGATATCGCCAACAAAACGCTGCCGCTCTTCCGCCATGTTAACGCTGAATCCTTACGTCAGGTCTGCGATATCATCCGTCGCGATATTCATGCCGATGCCGTGGCCATTACCAATATCGACCACGTCCTGGCCTATGTTGGCGTGGGTGAGCATAACTATCAGGACAGCGATGACACCATCAGCCCCACCACCAGGCAGGCGATCAATTACGGTAAAATCATCATTAAAAACAATGATGAAGCCCACAGAACCCCAGAAATTCACTCCATGCTGGTGATCCCGCTGTGGGAGAAAGGCGTGGTGACGGGAACCCTGAAAATTTACTACTGCCACGCGCACCAGATCACCTCCTCCCTGCAGGAGATGGCCATCGGGCTGTCGCAGATTATCTCTACCCAGTTGGAGGTCTCCCGCGCGGAACAGCTGCGCGAGATGGCAAATAAGGCAGAGCTGCGCGCGCTGCAGAGTAAAATTAATCCTCATTTTCTGTTTAACGCGCTGAATGCGATCTCCTCGTCCATTCGACTTAATCCGGATACCGCACGTCAGCTGATTTTCAATCTGTCACGCTACCTGCGCTACAACATTGAGCTAAAAGATGACGAGCAGATCGACATTAAAAAAGAGCTTTATCAGATCAAGGATTACATTGCGATTGAGCAGGCGCGCTTTGGTGACAAACTCACGGTCATTTACGATATTGATGAAGAGGTCAACTGTGTGATCCCAAGCCTGCTGATCCAGCCGCTGGTTGAGAACGCTATTGTCCACGGGATTCAGCCGTGTAAAGGGAAAGGGGTGGTGACCATTAGCGTGACCGAAAGCGGCAACCGCGTGCGAATTGCCGTGCGCGATACCGGCCACGGAATTGATCCTAAAGTCATTGAGCGCGTTGAGGCCAACGAGATGCCGGGGAATAAGATTGGGCTGCTGAATGTCCACCACCGGGTCAAACTGCTGTACGGCGACGGGCTGCATATTCAGCGCCTTGAACCGGGCACCGAGATCGCCTTTTATATTCCGAATGAACGCTCTCCCGTTCATGCGTCTACATCCCTGTTGCCTTAGGCCGGAGTAACCCGTGAAAGTGATCATTGTAGAAGATGAGTTTCTGGCTCAACAGGAGCTGAGCTGGCTCATCAAAACGCACAGTCAGATGGAGATCGTGGGCACGTTTGACGATGGTCTGGACGTGCTGAAGTTTTTGCAGCATAACCGCGTTGATGCCATTTTTCTTGATATCAACATTCCGTCGCTGGATGGCGTATTACTGGCGCAAAACATCAATCAGTTTGCCCATAAGCCGTTTATTGTCTTCGTCACCGCCTGGAAGGAGCACGCGGTTGAAGCCTTCGAGCTGGAGGCGTTTGACTATATCCTTAAGCCTTACCAGGAGTCGCGCATCGTCACCATGCTGCAAAAGCTGGAGGCCGCGTGGCAACAGCAGAACGCCCCTGTCACCGCAAGCCCCGCAGTACGTGAGAATGACACGATTAACCTGGTGAAGGATGAACGTATCATCGTGACGCCGGTTAACGATATCTACTATGCCGAAGCCCATGAAAAGATGACGTTTGTTTATACGCGGCGGGAATCGTACGTGATGGCGATGAACATTACCGAGTTTTGCAGCAAGCTGCCGACAGCGCATTTCTTCCGCTGTCACCGCTCGTTTTGTGTGAATTTAAACAAGATCCGCGAGATCGAGCCGTGGTTTAACAATACCTACATTTTGCGCCTGAAGGATCTTGATTTTCAGGTGCCAGTGAGCCGCAGCAAGGTCAAAGAGTTCCGCCAGTTAATGCACCTGTAAATCCCCTCTCCCGCAAGAGAGGGGCTGGGTTTTAGAGGATCTGGCCGAGCACCTGACGCAGGTGGGCGCCCGAGCCAAGTAAACCCGGGTTGTCGTGCACAATCAGATAAACAGGAATGTCCCGCACGTAGCTTTTAAAACGTCCTTTGTCTTCGAACCCGCCGCGGAAGCCTGACGCTTTGAAGAACTCCAGGAAGCGCGGCACAATGCCACCGGCAATGTAAACGCCACCAAAGGTGCCGAGCGTAAGCGCCAGGTTGCCACCAAAACGCCCCATTATCACGCAGAACAGCGACAGTGCGCGACGGCAGTCGATGCAGCTATCTGCCAGTGCGCGCTCGGTCACGTCTTTCGGCTGCAGATTTTCCGGCAGACGGCCGTCAGACTTCACAATGGCACGATACAGGTTTACCAGCCCCGGGCCGGAAAGCACGCGCTCAGCCGACACGTGGCCGATCTCAGCGCGTAGCTCTTCCAGAATAATGCCCTCTTCTTCGCTGTTCGGTGCAAAGTCCACGTGGCCACCTTCACCCGGCAGACTCACCCAGCGCTTATCAACATGAACCAGATGCGAAACGCCCAGCCCTGTACCAGCACCGTATACGGCAATCGGCTTGCCTTCTACCGGGGCAGTACCGCCAAACTGAGTCAGGTGCTCTGGCTTCAGCATCGGGATGGCCATCGACACCGCAGTAAAGTCGTTGATGATTTCCAGATGTGCAAAGCCGAGGTTCTTTTTCATCTCGGCAATGGAAAATGCCCAGGTATGGTTGGTCATCGCGACCCAGTCGCCGGTAATCGGGCAGGCAATCGCGATACAGCCATCTTCAACGCTGACCTTGTGCTCTTCCAGATAGACGCGTACAACGGCCTCAAGGCTGGGGTAATCCAGCCCTGAATAGGTTTTCGCCTGGGAAATTTCACCGCTACTTACATCGCATAATGCCAGGCGCGCGTTAGTGCCGCCCACATCTCCTACCAAAGCATACTTTGTCATTCTTCTACTGCTCCGCTAAAGTCAGAATAAATCTTTGGAACACTGTAAATTCAAGGCGTGATAACAACAACGACCGGAAGGTGAATGCCCCGGGATTATCGATCTTCGTCACAGAATAACTTTACCGTTTCAGCACCTTTTGCACTATTGCCACAATGCTGATTGTGCAAAGTAACGTAATACCTTTTTGTACAAGGAAATTATCATGCTCCACCCGCGAGCCAGAACCATGCTGTTGCTGGCAATCCCGGCCTTAATTATTGGTATTGTCTCAAGCCTGGTGCTTATCGTCGTGATGAAAGTCGCCTCGGTGCTGCAAACGATGTTATGGACTGCGCTTCCGGCTCAGGTGGGTATCAGCGTTGATTCGCCGGCGTGGATCATTATGATGCTGACCCTGACGGGGATTGCGGTGGGTCTGGTGATCCGCTTTAGCCCAGGGCACGCCGGGCCAGATCCGGCGCTGGAACCGCTGATTGGTGCTCCGGTCGCACCTGCAGCGCTGCCAGGGCTCATTATCGCGTTGATTATCGGTCTGGCGGGCGGCGTTAGCCTGGGGCCGGAACACCCGATCATGGCGGTCAACATCGGTCTGGCGGTGTATCTCGGTTCACGCATTTTACCCCGCGTCGGGGCCCTGGACTGGACGATTCTGGCATCGGCTGGCACCATTGGCGCGCTCTTCGGCACGCCGGTCGCGGCCGCGCTGATTTTCTCGCAGACGCTTTCCAGCAATAACGACGTGCCGCTCTGGGATAAACTCTTTGCGCCACTGATGGCCGCCGCGGCCGGTGCGCTCACCACCAGTCTGTTTTTCAATCCACACTTCTCGCTCTCCCTTCACCACTACGGCCAGATGCAGATAGCCGATATCTTCAGCGGTGCGGTTGTGGTCGCTATTGCCATTGCGCTGGGGATGATCGCCGTATGGTGTCTGCCGCGTCTGCACCGGCTGGTGCATAAGCTCAAACATCCGGTGCTTATCCTCGGGGTCGGTGGGTTGATCCTCGGCATTTTAGGAGCCATCGGCGGTAAGGTAACGCTGTTTAAAGGTCTGGATGAGATGCAACAGCTGGCCTTCAGTCAGGTGTTTAGCGTGTCCGATTATTTGCTGTTTGCACTCATAAAGCTGGCTGCGCTGGTGGTGGCGGCAGCGTGCGGTTTCCGTGGCGGCCGGATCTTCCCGGCGGTCTTTGTTGGCGTCGCGTTGGGGCTGATGCTGCATGAACATGTGGATGCCGTTCCGGCGGCGATTACCGTCTCTTGCTCTATTCTGGGGCTGGTATTGGTGGTGACACGTGATGCCTGGCTGAGCCTGTTTATGGCCGCGGTGGTGGTTCCGGATACTACTCTCATCCCGTTACTTTGCATCGTGATGTTGCCCGCCTGGCTCCTGCTGGCGGGCAAACCGATGATGATGGCCTGGCGTAACGACAAGTGATCAGGCGTTGTTACGCGCTTCCAGCGCTTTGGTAATCGCCCCTAACAGCGGCGGGATATCCGCTTTGGGTAGCATCACTTCAATCAGTGACAGTCGCTCGTGGTGTGCCACTTTTTCGAGCACCTCCGCCAACTGTTCCGCTTCACTGACCCGCCAGCACTGTGCCTGAGGATCCAGGCTCAGTGCCTGCGGAATTTGCGTCCAGTTCCATAAGGCAATGTCGTTATAGCGCTGTTCCGGTCCGTGAATGGCCCTCTCTACGGTGTACCCTTCATTGTTGAGCACCAGGATAATGGGGTGCTGTTTATCACGCAGCATCGAGCCCAGTTCCTGAATGGTCAACTGCGCGGCGCCATCCCCCGTGAGCACAATGACGCGTCGGTCTGGACAGGCGGTTTGGGCACCATACGCCGCGGCCAGGGTGTAGCCAATGGAGCCCCACAGCGGCTGGACGATAAAATTCACGTCTGCCGGCAGACGCAAATCGATCGCACCAAAGGCTGACGTTCCCTGGTCGGCAAGAATAATGTCACCCGGGCGAATAAAGGTTTGCAGGGTGCTCCAGAAATTCTCCTGAGTGAGCGAGCCCTCGGATTGCGGGAAGGCGATACCGCTGTGAGAGACTGGCACCAGGGTATCGTGGACATACTGTTTGCAGAGAGCCACCAGCGTCTCGATCGCGTCAGACATAGGGATACCGGTAAACCAGACATCCCCCACCCGTGCGGCATGGGGCTGCACTTCTATCGTTTGCGCCTGCGTCAGCTGATGGGTAAACCCCGCCGTCAGGGTATCAGTAAAACGCGTGCCAATGCACAGTACCGTATCCGCCCCTTCGATGGCCTCTTTTACCGCCCCGACGCTTGCCGAACCACTGTACGTGCCATAAAAACCGGGCTGGCGTTCGTCAAAAATGCCCTTGCCCATCAGCATGGTGGCGTGGGCAATGGGCACCTCTTTCACCCATTTCTGCAGGGCATGTTTCATGCCGTGGCGCAGGACCAGGAAATCGGCCAACAGCGCGGTACGCTTGCTTGTTTTCAGCCTGCTCTCGGCGGCGTCTCGGAACGATTTCAGGCAGGCGTTATCGGCATGCGCGGTCTTAAACGTGAGAGCGTTTACAGGCGGCGTGGCTGATTTTTTAGCCACATCAGCAGGCAGCATCAGGTAGCCTGGACGTCGCTCCCGCAGCATGGTTGTTAATACTCTGTCGATTTCATAGCAGGCGTTTTGTTCGGTCAGGATCGCCTGCGCGACCGTGATCGGTTCACTCATATGGTAGAAGTGACGGAACTCACCATCACCCAGCGTGTGGTGCAGCAGCTCCCCTTTTTGCTGTGAGGCCGTACCCGGTGCCCCCACAATGTGTAACACCGGAACATGCTCAGCAAAGCTGCCAGCCATGCCGTTCATGGCACTTAATTCCCCTACGCCAAATGTTGTCAGCAGCGCGGCAAAGCCCTTACATCGGGCATATCCGTCAGCGGCATAAGATGCGTTTAGCTCATTGGCACAGCCCACCCAACAGATATCCGGGCTGTCGATGACATGATCGAGAAACTGCAGGTTATAGTCGCCCGGCACGCCAAACAGATGATCGGCACCACAATCTGTAAGACGGTCCAGCAGGTAATCGGCGACGCAGTACGGGGTTCGCATAACAGGTGTCCTTCTGACGTTGACCTCACTTTGAGTATTAAATAAGCGTGATGGCTGTCCAGAAATGGCAGAAAGAAGAGTATGGAAAGAATGCTTTACAAAAAAGGCTGCGCTATGCTCTGTTTTTTCGCATCAGTGTAAACGCATACACTGTTCTTACTTTTTAGCGCCAGAGGTCATGAGAATGCACTATCAGCCAGATAAAAACCGTTATCAGACAATGCTGTATCGTCGCTGTGGGCAAAGTGGCGTTAAATTACCCGCCGTCTCTCTTGGGCTCTGGCACAACTTCGGTGACGCCACGCTTATCGAAAACAGCCGTCAACTTTTACAGCGCGCATTTGATCTTGGTATTACACACTTCGACCTTGCCAATAACTATGGTCCGCCTCCCGGTTCCGCCGAGCGCAATTTCGGCCGCATTTTGCAGGAAGATTTTCTGCCGTGGCGCGATGAGCTGATCATCTCGACGAAAGCGGGCTATACCATGTGGGACGGCCCTTACGGTGACTGGGGATCGCGTAAATATCTCATCGCAAGCCTGAATCAAAGCCTGAAACGTATGGGGCTGGAGTATGTCGATATCTTCTATCACCACCGTCCAGACCCGGAAACGCCGCTGCAGGAGACAATGAAAGCGCTTGACCATCTGGTGCGTCAGGGGAAAGCCCTGTATGTCGGTTTGTCCAATTACCCGGCCGAGCTTGCACGGCAGGCTATCGACATACTCCATGACCTCGGCACGCCGTGTCTGATCCATCAGCCGAAATATTCAATGTTTGAACGTGCGCCGGAAGCGGGCTTGCTGGACGTTTTGCAGGAAAAAGGTGTCGGCTGCATTCCGTTCTCGCCGCTGGCGGGTGGTCAACTGACCGATCGTTATCTGAACGGCATTCCGGCAGACTCCCGCGCCGCGAGCGGGAGTAAGTTCCTGAACCCGGATCAGATAACCCAGGAGAAACTGGAAAAAGTCAAAAAGTTGAACGCGCTGGCAGAAAGCCGGGGACAGAAGCTGTCTCAGATGGCGCTGGCCTGGATTTTGCGCCACGAGGCGGTAACTTCCGTACTGATTGGCGCCAGTAAAACCGGGCAAATAGACGATGCAGTGGGCATGCTGGAGAACCGCCATTTCACGGCGGAAGAGCTTGCCACCATTGACGGGATCCTGAATAGCTCAAAATAAATCCTGTTTTAGCAAAAAGTGCTATCACGTCTGAATTCGGAGTTGAGGCGATGAAACGAGGCTTTCCCAACTCGTAAAATTGCGTTAACAGGCCCCCTAAGGCCCCGATCGTGAAGGAGAAGAGTATGTTCAGGTCACTGATTCTTGCAGCGGTATTACTGGCTTCGGCCCCGCTGGTCGCCACTGCTGGCGAAATCACCCTGTTGCCATCAGTAAAATTACAAATTGGCGATCGTGACGACTACGGCAGATACTGGGACGGTGGCTACTGGCGCGACCGTGACTACTGGCACCGTCACTATGAGTGGCGCGGCGACCGCTGGTGGAAACATGATAATGGTTTGCACCGCGGCTGGTACAAAAACAACGCCTACGAGCGTGGTTATCGCGAAGGCTGGAACGACCGTGATGACCGCCGTGGCGGCTGGGATCGCGGCGGTAAAGGTCGCGGTGGACATGGTCACGGCCACGGTCGTCACTAATCTAAAAAAGGAGCCTCCCGGCTCCTTTTTCTTTTATAACCCCAATGCCGTGCCTATCAGTAACCACAGGTTCAGCGCCACTACCACAACCACGATGACCCATCCGGTCCGTTTCACCAGCGTGGTGTTAACCAGTTCGCCCATCAGATGTTTGTTGCTGGTAAAGATCAGCAGCGGCACCAGCGCAAGTGCGATCCCGAAGCTCAGCAGCACCTGGCTCATGACCAGAATGCGTGTTGGGTCCAGCCCCATCAGGATCACCACAAATGACGGCAACATTGTGACGGTGCGACGTACCCACAGCGGTATATGGAAGCGGACGAACCCCTGCATGACCACCTGCCCGGCCAGTGTTCCTACCACCGTAGAGGAGAGACCTGCCGCCACCAGGCTTAAGCCAAATATGGTCGCAGCCGCATGGCTCAGTAACGGCTCCAGCGTCAGATAGGCCTGATCGAGATCGGCAATGCCGGTGTGACCGTTAAAATGGAACGCTGCGGCAGCGGTAGCCATCATCGCCAGATTCACAAAACCGGCAATCGTCATGGCGATAGCCACATCCCATTTGGTTGCCGAATAGCGTTCTTTGCGCGTCCCCCCGTGCAGGTGCTGGGTTAGCGAGGAGTGAAGGTAAATCACATGTGGCATGATGGTCGCCCCCAGCACCCCGGCAGCGAGGAACACCGCTTCAGAGGTTGGCAGGCTTGGGATAACCATCCCTTTACCGAGCTGCGCCAGGTTTGGCTGCGAGAAAATCAGTTCGACAATATAGGCCGCAGCGACAAACAGCAGCAGGCCGCCGATGACTTTTTCCAGCGGTTTTTGCCCCCGACGCTGCAGCATCAGAATAAGGAAGGTGGCAATGCCGGTAAGCACCGCCCCCTGCAGCAGTGATACGCCGAGGATCAGCTTGAAACCAATTGCCGCACCAATGAATTCGGCAAGATCGGTTGCCATCGCAATGATTTCCGCCTGGATCCAGTACAACCATACCGCCGGGCGCGGGTAATGATCGCGGATCTGTTCCGCCAGGTTTTTACCGGTGGCAATACCCAGTTTCGCGGAAAGCATCTGAATCAGCATAGCCATCAGGTTAGCCCAGACCACCACCCACAGAAGCTTATAGCCAAAGCTGGCCCCAGCCTGAATATTGGTCGCAAAATTGCCTGGATCGATATAGCCAATGGCAGCGATGAACGCAGGTCCCATTAATGCGAACCGCAACTTGCGCGCTGCTCTGCCACTGCTACCCTCTACGCGACTGTTTGTCATTTCTGCCTCTGAAATATAGCCTTTGCTATGTTTAATGCTATCAAAATGAGAATGATTATCAAGATCATTTGTAACGGTTGCAGTGATTTCTCTGATAGCTTTGAACGATAGACAGGCGGGTAAGCGGGGGCGCTCTAACAGAAACCGAAATCGCGCGCTCTTTTGTGAAGACTAGCACACAAACTTAACTTTTCACTCATTTACCTAACATAACAAAAATGTATTGTGGATCACTATTTTTGAGACTCGTCACAGGATGTAACTATAGTGTGTCCTTGATCTCGTTTTCTTTTCGGTTGTTACATAGAATGTGCACGAAAATTAAACCTGCCTCATATTTGGAGCAAATATGGACCGCGTCCTTCACTTTGTCCTGGCACTCGTTGTCGTTACTGCGCTTGCGTTGCTGGTCAGCCATGACCGTAAAAAAATCCGCATTCGCTTTGTTGTTCAGCTTCTCGTTATTGAAGTTTTGCTCGCGTGGTTCTTCCTGAACTCCAACGTGGGGCTTGGCTTCGTAAAAGGCTTCTCCGAAATGTTCGAAAAACTGCTCGGATTCGCTAACGAAGGGACGAACTTTGTCTTCGGTAAAATGAACGACGAAGGGCTGGCGTTCTTCTTCCTGAAAGTACTTTGCCCAATCGTCTTCATCTCTGCGCTGATTGGTATTCTGCAACACATTCGTGTTCTGCCGATTGTGATCCGCGCCATTGGTACCGTACTGTCCAAAGTTAACGGTATGGGTAAGCTGGAATCATTCAACGCCGTCAGCTCCCTGATTCTGGGCCAGTCAGAGAACTTTATCGCGTATAAAGATATTCTCGGCAAGATGTCCCGTAACCGTATGTACACCATGGCCGCAACAGCAATGTCCACCGTTTCCATGTCTATCGTGGGCGCGTATATGACCATGCTGGAACCAAAATATGTGGTTGCTGCTCTGGTGCTGAATATGTTCAGTACCTTTATCGTGCTGTCACTGATCAACCCATACCGTGTTGAGGAAGGCGAAGAGAACCTGCAGATGGCAAATCTGCACGAAGGTCAGAGCTTCTTCGAAATGCTGGGTGAATATATTCTGGCGGGCTTTAAAGTGGCGATTATCGTTGCCGCGATGCTGATCGGCTTCATCGCCCTGATCTCTGCCCTGAACGCCCTGTTCGCCGCTGTTCTGGGCATCTCCTTCCAGGGCATCCTGGGCTACATCTTCTATCCTGTTGCCTGGGTGATGGGTGTCCCTGCTCACGAAGCGCTGCAGGTTGGTAGTATCATGGCGACCAAACTGGTTTCTAACGAATTCGTTGCAATGATGGATCTACAGAAAATCGCCAGCACGCTCTCTCCACGTGCGGAAGGCATCCTGTCCGTGTTCCTGGTTTCCTTCGCGAACTTCTCGTCCATCGGTATCATCGCCGGTGCGATTAAAGGTCTGAACGAAGAACAGGGTAACGTTGTTTCTCGCTTCGGTCTGAAACTGGTTTACGGCTCAACGCTGGTGAGCGTACTGTCAGCGTCTATCGCAGCACTGGTACTGTAACCCGTCACGTTATATGAGAACCGGGAGCCTGGCTCCCGGTTTTTTTATGCCTGCAGTGCGTCAAGCGGCGTCGGTTTGCCTATCAGGTATCCCTGCAGGTAATCCACACCAAAGCGCAGCAGCATGTCACGTTGCGCCGGCGTCTCCACATATTCAGCCACCACACACAGTGATTTGGTTTTTGCCAGATTACAAATCGACTGCACAATCATCGCGTCCATGTCGTCGGTACAGATATCTTTAACAAAGCAGCCATCTATTTTAATGATATCCGCCTGAAGGCGTCTGAGTCGTTCGTAGTTGGCATAGCCGGTACCAAAATCATCAATCGCGATACGGAACCCACGATCCCGTAGCTGCTGAAGGTTTTTGATACTGCTGCCAGAGTTCGAGAAGGCCTGCTCTTCCGTGATCTCAAGGACAACGTCCTGCGGCGCGATACCATAGTGTTCGAACAACGCGCTAATCTCGGTAGCCACCTCTTTTTGCATCAGCGTCAGAGGCATCAGATTGACAGAAAAGCGAGTGCCACCCTGCGACGGAGGATGATCGCGCAACCACAACAGCAGTTTTTCCAGCACGCACATATCAAAGCGGTGGCTCAGGTTAAACTGGGCAATCAGCGGGATGAAGCGGTCAGGCGTGATAATCTCTCCCTCGCTTTCCATGCGCGCCAGTATTTCGTAATAACCACTGCCGTCCGCTTTTTGGATCGGCTGGGCATATAAATGAAACTGACCGGCATCCAGGGCATGTTTAATACGCGCTAACATCAGCACCCGTTCTGTGGTTTGCCCCGACGCGGCCTCCAGGCTATTGGTGAGCGCGAGTACGTTATGCGCTCCGCATGACTGCTCGGCCAGCCAGCTCAGTTGGCCCAGCGTATGGTGCAAGTTCTCGCCGTTTTCGACCATTCCCCAGGATGCGCCAAACTCTATATCCAGCCCCGTGTTGTTCCAGTAAATTTTTCGGCTATTTAATTGATCGACCATATGCTGCAGCCGTTCAGCGGTTTCAGGCCCCAGCAATACAATGACCAGCTCGCTGCCTGGCAACTGGAAGAGCTTCTCATCTTTCTGCAACAGCGGCTGCAGGGAGGTGGTTACCCTACGTTTGCAATGCACCCGCATGAGAATGCCGTAGTGGCGACTTAAAAATTCCAGGTTGTCCATCCGCAGGCAGCAGATTTTTGCATCCGGCTGAGCCTGAAGAAACTCTTCCAGCGCCCGAATATTCGGTAAACCAGTCAGCGGGTCGGTCAGCGCCCTGTCCTGCCAGTCCTGCTTCAACCAGTTGCTTCGCTGGTAGAGCCGCGACATGTAAAGCAGACAGATAGCGAAAGAGATCAGCACAGACAGGATAAAGGAGAGTGAATGCCCAGATTCGACGCCATTAAGGAAGTTGTAGTTATAGGTCAACAGCAGCAGAGCGGATGCAGCCCACAGTAAAGAGATGAGCGCATAGCTGAGGCGACTGATACCTAGCGTAAAGAGAATAAAAATGACTGGCATTAAATAGCCAGCAATAACCGGTGACTCAAATGGCGCACATAACACGGCAAGGGTGAAAATTAAAAAAGCCAGCCAGATGAATACATACAAAGATTTTTTATGAAAAAACACTGGCTTCACGCTCCGCAGCCAGAAGGTTCTGACATAGCGGGGATTAATTATCATTCTTAATGGATAATAGAACATCATGGTGAAAATCAACGCTGCGCATATCAAGCTTTGAATATCAACGATGTTATAAATTACGGTGCCTTCGCCAAAGAATGTTGAGATAGTCACGGGAAAATCAAATAAAAAGCCAGCCAGATACATCAACCCTTTAATGCCTATCGGCACCATAAAGCCCAGCCAGAATATACGTTGCCCAATGTGTTTATTCGGCACGCAGTGGCGCCAGCGCTTGCCCAGCACAAGGCGCAGGACACCGCAGGCAGCAAAAACAGAAAACGTCTGACAGATCAATAATACTAAATATTGTAGTGGTGCTAAATTAATATTGTAAATGTTAGCAATAGTGAAACTTAAAAGAATGGGAATGATTGCCCGGCGCCCAAATAACAAAATGACGGCCAGCATAACGCTTAACGGCAGCCATGCCAGATAAACATCATGACCATTTACTATAGCGCGTGGAGAGATATAACGGGAAAAGGGCACCGTAATCAAACACAGCGCCAGAGCAATCATAAATATCTTTACATTATTGTAAGTTTTTCTATTCATTAAGTTGGATAATCTGTTTTACCATGCAAATTATTGGCCGGACGGATAATAGGTTTATTAATTGCTCGAATCAAGTTGAAGTCCATTTATAGACTCGTTTATTGATTTGGATTGAGGCGAGGTATAGGAACGCTGCTAATTTGGCAACAAAAGAGGGTGAAGGTCGTTACAAAGACATAAAAAAAACCCCCGTCTTTCGACGAGGGTTCAAATTTTGGTGGAGCTAAGCGGGATCGAACCGCTGACCTCTTGCATGCCATGCAAGCGCTCTCCCAGCTGAGCTATAGCCCCACATGTTACTTTACTTACCCTACTCTGTTGGGTTCAGAGTTTGGTGGAGCTAAGCGGGATCGAACCGCTGACCTCTTGCATGCCATGCAAGCGCTCTCCCAGCTGAGCTATAGCCCCATCGTAAAGCTGTCATGTTGACGGGCGGCATAATATGAATTCCGCTGCGGAGTGTCAACGGCAAAATCAATCACTGCCGTTCAATCGCCGAAAAATCATGCAAATGAACCACTTTGCGAGCCGCCTCGCAGTCAGGAGTTAAGCCTGTCACGTTTTCACCTAAAACGGTGCTATAAAATGAACCGTTAATTGACCCCACAAATATTCAGGAAATTGTATGATCAAGGAACGAATGACGCCAGAAGAGTTAGCCCTCCTCACTGGCTATAGCCGCCAGACCATCAATAAATGGGTACGCAAAGAGGGTTGGGTTACATCGCCAAAACCGGGAGTTCAGGGCGGGAAAGCGCGCCTGGTACATGTGAACGAGAAAGTGCGTGACTTTATCCGCAGCGCGCGCCGGGCAACGGAAACCGCAGATATGCCGGAAAATGCATTGCAAAACGGTTCTCTGCACACATTACTTCTGACGCTGGCGAATGAAATGACGCCGGAAGAGCAAAAGCAGATGACATCGCTGTTACTGCGGGAAGGGATTACCGGATTGTTGCAACGTTTAGGGATTCGCGACCATAACTGATATGAAAAGATTACGCAGCAAAATGACCACGGAAGAGCTGGCGAACAGCCTGGGTGTTGCCCGGCAAACCGTTAACCGCTGGATTCGTCAGCAGGGCTGGAAAACCGAAGGGATCAATGGCGTGAAAGGGGGACGGGCGCGGCTGATCCACATTGATGCTCGGGTGAAGGAGCATATCATGAACCTCCCTGCCATTCGCAACCGTCAGGCGGTTTACCACCTGGCAGAAGCAACGATGCCCTATGGCGATCCTGCGTCATCGAATCTGCTCGTGCAGATTGTCGACACGCTTGAAAACATGACGCAGCTGGAACAGGAGCGACTGCACGTGTTGCTAAAACGCGAAGGCATCAGCGGTTTTCTTACGCGCCTGGGTATTGCTGAATTACACGCATAAAAAAACGGCAGGTTACCCTGCCGTTTTTGCATCTCAGGCTGTTTTACTGCTGGTTTTCACGTTCAGCAATAAATCCCAGAGCCTTGTTAATGCGCGCCACGCTGCGAGACTTACCGATCGCGTGAACGGTAACATCCAGCGCCGGAGACTGACCCGCACCGGTCACCGCTACGCGCAGTGGCATACCTACTTTACCCATACCGACTTCCAGTTCGTCAGCGGTAGCCTGAATCGCATGATGCACATTCTCGGCGGTCCACTCAGTGAGGGCAGCCAGTTTGTCACGTACCACTTCCAGCGGCTGACGCGCAACAGGACGCAGATGTTTCTTCGCGGCATCCGCATCGAACTCATCAAACTCTTCATAGAAGTAGCGGCAGCTTTCGGCGATCTCTTTCAGCGTTTTGCAACGCTCGCCGAGCAGTTTCACCAAGTCCGCCAGCTCAGGGCCAGTACGGGTATCAATATTGGCCTGCTCAATGTGCCACTGCAGGTAAGTCGCCACATATTCCGGCGGCATGGTATTGATGTAGTGGTGGTTCAGCCACAGCAGCTTGTCAGTGTTAAATGCACTGGCGGATTTGCTCACAGAGTTCAGAGAGAACAGATCGATCATCTCTTCGCGGCTGAAAATTTCCTGATCGCCATGAGCCCAGCCCAGACGCACCAGGTAGTTCAGCAGCGCTTCCGGCAGATAGCCGTCGTCGCGATACTGCATAACGCTGACCGCACCGTGACGTTTAGACAGCTTTTTACCGTCGTCACCGTTGATCATTGAAACGTGCGCATAGACCGGAACAGGGGCATTTAACGCTTTCAGTATGTTGATTTGACGAGGGGTATTGTTGATGTGGTCTTCACCACGGATAACGTGGGTGATTTCCATGTCCCAGTCGTCAACCACCACGCAGAAGTTATAGGTTGGAGAACCGTCGGTACGGCGGATGATTAGATCGTCCAGCTCCTGGTTGCTGAATTCGATTGGGCCACGGATCTGGTCGTCAAAAATAACAGAGCCGTCCTGTGGGTTAGCAAAACGCACCACGCAAGGTTCATCAGCGGCATGCTCGCTGTGGTCATGGCGGCAGCGGCCGTCGTAACGCGGCTTTTCGCCGTTCGCCATCTGCTCTTCACGTAGCGCATCCAGGCGCTCTTTAGAGCAATAGCATTTGTATGCCGTACCCGCGACCAGCATCTCGTCAATTACCGCGTTATAACGGTCAAAACGTTTGGTCTGGAAGTAAGGACCTTCATCCCACTGCAGATTCAGCCAGTTCATCCCATCCATAATGGCTTCAATTGCTTCCGGCGTGGAGCGCTCGAGATCGGTGTCTTCAATACGCAGCACGAACTCACCTTTGTTGTGGCGTGCAAAAAGCCAGGAATAGAGAGCAGTACGTGCACCACCGACGTGCAGGTAGCCTGTCGGGCTGGGCGCGAAGCGAGTTTTGATTTTCATGAAATGGCCTTACGTTATAAAGATGCCGGCAATCGGCAAATCCTGGGGAAAAAACGATGGGCAATATTCTATCACTGTGCGGCGATTCCTCAATGTCGATCCCTTTATCGTGACCGAGTTTGCTGTTTTTGTTTAGAAATCATGCGCCACAGCCCATTTCACGATCGTTTTGTTTAATTTTACGACGAACGAATAAAAACTTTAGAAAATGCGTTGACTCATTTTCAACTCTCCCTATAATGCGACTCCACACAGCGGGGGTGATTAGCTCAGTTGGTAGAGCATCTCCTTTACACGGAGGGGGTCGGCGGTTCGAGCCCGTCATCACCCACCATCTACTTCACGTAGACTCGCAGTGTAGATAAGAATTGAGATTGGGCGATTAGCTCAGTTGGTAGAGCATCTCCTTTACACGGAGGGGGTCGGCGGTTCGAGCCCGTCATCGCCCACCATTCTCACCTTATCGCAGCAGTTCCGAAATGGGCGATTAGCTCAGTTGGTAGAGCATCTCCTTTACACGGAGGGGGTCGGCGGTTCGAGCCCGTCATCGCCCACCATTTCGGGTCGTTAGCTCAGTTGGTAGAGCAGTTGACTTTTAATCAATTGGTCGCAGGTTCGAATCCTGCACGACCCACCAATGTAAAAAAGCGCCCTAAAGGCGCTTTTTTGCTATCTGCAATATAGATGATTCGAACCTGTCGAACAGAAGCTTCTTATTATAAGTCTGACCGCTCCAGCCTGCCTAATGCCCTGCCAGATATAGCAGTTTTCCTCAAGCTCCCACCATCGGTGCCGATATCTCTGTTTTATGGTAAGAGGAAAGACTATGACGACCATTCAGACATCAACCCACCCTATTCAAACCAGTAACAGTGGTGGGAGTGCTTCCAGTGGCAACGATATTGCTGCCCAAATCAGCCGCATTACGGAGCAAATCACCAAACTAACTCAACAGCTAAAAGAGCTTCCAGAGAGTGCCGGCAGCCCGGAAGAGAAGAAAAAACAGCAGGAGCTCATTCAGGCACAGCTTAAAGTGCTGCAGACACAGCTTGCACAACTATTGCGCCAGCAGGCGGAAGAGGCCCAGAAGAAACAAGATCAGAAGCAGGGCAAAGTGGAAGGGGTAAACAACCCATCAGATGTCAATCAGATCGATATTTACATCTAATCATCTGCAGCATTAAACAGTGGGTCGCGTATGCGGGCTTCGGTTAACCGTTGCGCCTGGATACGCACCACTTCCCAGATAGCCTGTGCCGCCCCCGAAAGAGAACGATTTTTTCGTCGAACCAGCATCAGCTTTCTGTCAACCACCGGGGTCAACCGTCTTACAGCCAGCCGGCTCCCCTGTGGCAACGGCAGCGCCAGGGCAGGCAATACGCTGATCCCAATGCCTGCCTCAACCATAGGAAACAGCGTAGCCGGGTGACCAATCTCCTGCACGATGGTTGCTTTTACCCCCTGAGCATTCAGCGCGGAGTCAATCAATGGACGGCTGCCCGATGCATAATCCTGTAATACCAGTTTCGCGCCCTGCAGCGTCTGCCAGCTGACATGAGGCAGCATTGCCAGCGGATCGTCGTCCCGACAGAGCAGCAAAAAAGGCTCAGAAAGCACAATCTCACACTCCAGGTCACTCACCTGGCCGGGATCGATGACGATGCCAAAATCCACATCGCCCTGGCGGATGCTCTCCAGCACCCACTGTTGCGGCCTGTCGTGCAGCACAAAATCGATATCCGGATAGCGCTGGTTACCCTCAGCAATACACTGCGGAATAAGATGCGCCGAAATCGTCTGGCTTGCTGCCACCCGTACGGTGCCAGAAAGCTGCTGCCCCAGTCTCCCGACATCCCTGAGCGTGCTGTTCAGTTCATCCAGTAACCGCTCCAGTCGCAGTGCCAGCTGCTGTCCGGCTTCGGTTAATACCACTTCACGCGTGGTGCGGTCGAGTAGACGCACACCTGTCTGGAGTTCTAGTTCTTTCACACTGTGGCTGACGGCCGACTGGCTCAGGCCAATGATCTCCCCTGCCCGGCTGAAGCTGCGGGCATGGGCCACGGTGACAAAAACGCGAAGCTGACGTAAGGAATAATTCATCTGTTTAATTCATGAATAGATGCAATAAATCAATTTTATTTCTCAAAGGGAACAAAGCACAATAGCGACATCTGTTTTCAGGAGTCATTATGAAACTATTTCGTATTCTTGATCCGTTTACACTTACCCTGGTCGTCACCGTTTTACTGGCCTCCTTCTTCCCCGCACGCGGCGGTTTTGTGCCATTCTTTGAAGGACTCACTACCGCGGCCATCGCGCTGCTGTTCTTTATGCACGGCGCCAAACTCTCCCGCGAAGCCATTATCGCAGGGGGAAGCCACTGGCGACTGCACCTGTGGGTCATGTGCAGCACCTTTATTCTTTTCCCAATACTCGGCGTGCTGTTTGCGTGGTGGGCTCCGGTCAATGTTGACCCGGCGCTCTATACCGGTTTCCTCTACCTCTGTATTTTGCCAGCCACCGTCCAGTCCGCGATTGCCTTTACTTCGCTGGCAGGCGGCAACGTCGCGGCCGCTGTCTGCTCGGCATCGGCATCAAGCCTGTTAGGGATTTTCGTCTCGCCGCTGCTGGTTGGCCTGCTGATGAATATGCACGGTGCAGGCGGTAATCTGGAGCAGGTCGGGAAAATCTGTCTGCAGCTGCTTCTGCCATTTGTCCTTGGTCATCTTTCTCGTCCGTGGACGGGGGCGTTTGTGGCGAAGCACAAGAAATGGATCTCAAAAACCGATCAGACGTCGATCCTGCTGGTGGTTTACTCCGCCTTCAGCGAAGCTGTGGTGAATGGTATCTGGCATAAGGTGGGCGCAGGCTCGCTGCTGTTTATCGTAGTGGTCAGTATCGTCCTGCTGGCGATTGTCATTGCGGTAAACGTCTTTGTGGCACGCAAGTGCGGCTTCAACAAAGCAGACGAAATCACCATTGTGTTCTGCGGCTCGAAGAAGAGCCTGGCAAACGGCATCCCGATGGCCAACATTCTGTTCCCGACCTCGGTGATTGGGATGATGGTACTGCCGCTGATGATTTTCCATCAGATCCAGCTGATGGTCTGTGCAGTACTGGCGCGTCGTTATAAACGTCAGACGGAAAAACTGGCGCAGGAAGAGACCCGCGCCGCGAAGGCTTAAGGACGTTTCAGGGGCTGAACCAGCTGGGTCAGCCCCTCGGTTTTAATCAGTAGCGTGATGGCCATCAGCTCGCCCAGTCGTCCCGCCGGGAATTCATCCTTTCGGGCAAACCACAGAAGGTACTCTTCCGGCAAATCAATCAGCCTGCGGCCCTTATATTTACCGAACGGCATCTCTGTATTGGCGATCTCGACGAGCTGCTCTTTTTCCACGTTACTCTCCCAGCAGACGCATCATTTCTGCTTCATCGATTACCTCAATCCCGAGCTCCTGCGCTTTTGCAAGCTTGGAACCGGCGGCTTCCCCGGCGATCACCAGATCCGTTTTCTTCGACACGCTGCCCGCCACTTTTGCCCCCAGTGCCACCAGACGCGCCTTCGCATCATCCCGTGAAAGCTGGCTGAGACTGCCGGTCAGTACTACCGTTTTACCGGCAAACGGGCTGTCGATCTCTTCGGCATTGACGACGACCGGCGCAGGCCATTTAATGCCCTGCTCCAGCAGTTTTCCGATGACGTCGCGGTTGCTCTCTTCGGCAAAGAAGTTAAAGACGTGCGTGGCCACCACAATGCCAACATCAGGCACTTTTTGCAGCTCCTCAATGCTCGCTTTCTCCAGCGCGTCCAGCGTGCCAAAGTACGCCGCCAGACCTGCTGCGGTGGCTTCACCCACCTCACGAATACCAAGCGCATAGAGGAAACGGGCAAACGTGGTCTCTTTGGCGGCTTCCAGCGCATTCACCACATTCTGAGCCGACTTCGGCCCCATGCGGTCAAGACCGGTCAGCTTACCCGCCGTCAGTTTGAAAAGATCCGCAGGCGTGTGGACATACTCTTTCTCAACCAGCTGGTCGATAATTTTGTCGCCCATGCCGTCAACGTCCATTGCCCGTCGGGAAACGAAGTGCTTGAGTGACTCTTTACGCTGCGCGCCACAGATTAATCCCCCGGTACAGCGAGCCACCGCTTCGCCTTCCACACGCTCTACGTCTGAGCCACATACCGGGCAATGCGTCGGAAACACGATGGCGCGCGTATCATCAGGGCGCTCTGACTGAACCACGTTGACGACCTGCGGGATCACATCTCCCGCCCGGCGAATCACCACTTTGTCACCAATACGCAGGCCAAGACGCTCGATTTCATCCGCGTTATGCAGCGTGGCGTTGCTCACCAGCACACCGGCCACGTGCACCGGCTCCAGACGCGCAACCGGCGTGATGGCTCCGGTACGACCCACCTGGAACTCCACATCGCGGACAAAGGTCATCTGCTCCTGGGCCGGGAATTTAAACGCCACAGCCCAGCGTGGTGCTCGCGCCACAAAGCCTAGCTGCTCCTGAAGCGCAAGCGAGTTAACCTTGATCACCACACCATCGATATCAAAACCGAGCGTCGGGCGGTCTTCTTCAACCTTGCGATAAAACGCAAGAACCGCCTCCGGTGAGTCGCAAAGCTGCACGCGGTTGCTGACCGGCAAGCCCCACGCTTTAAACTGCAGCAAACGCCCGAGGTGGGTGTCCGGCAGCTCCCCTCCTTCCAGAATACCGACGCCATAGCAGAAGAAAGTAAGCGGTCGCTTCGCGGTAATACGCGGGTCCAGCTGGCGTAAAGAGCCTGCCGCCGCGTTGCGCGAGTTCGCAAACACCTTCCCACCGGTGCGACGCGCCTCTTCGTTGATTTTCTCGAAGCCCGCCTGCGGCAGGAAAACTTCACCGCGCACTTCCAGACGAGCAGGAATATTGTCGCCGTGCAACTTCAGCGGGATCGCGCGGATGGTACGCACGTTGGTGGTGATGTCTTCCCCGGTGGTGCCATCACCGCGCGTTGCGGCACGGACCAGCACGCCGTTTTCGTAGAGGATGCTGACGGCCAGGCCATCCAGCTTCAGCTCACAGCACCAGGTCAGGGCGTCGCTGCTTTTGAGTCGATCCTGCACACGCTTATTAAAGGCGAGAAAGCTCTCTTCATCGAAGACGTTATCCAGAGAGAGCATCGGCACTTCATGACGTACCTGGCTGAACGCACCTAGCGGTTCAGCGCCGACACGTTGGGTTGGGGAGTCCGGGGTGATCAACTCCGGGTGCTGCGCCTCTAAATCGCGCAGTTCACGCATCAGGCGATCGTACTCCGCATCCGGCACTTCCGGTGCGTCCATCACATGATAAAGATATTCATGATGGCGAAGCGTGGTTCGCAGTTCAGTGATTTGTTGTTCGATTGAGTCCATATCGCACCATCAATGAGAAAAAACCCCCGACAGGCGGGGGTTGAGGAGGAGTTAAAGAAAACGCGTCGATTACGCGTTGGCTTCCTTAACTTCGCGGATGCGGTCCTGATACTCGCGCAGTTTCTGCGGCGTCATCATGCGACGCTGGTCGTCGAGCACCACACCACCGACTTCGTCAGCGATGTGCTGAGCGGACTGCAGCATCAGCTTAAAGTTTTGCAGTTCGTCACCGTAAGACGGAACCTGCATAAAGATCGTCACGCCCGGCGTCACGAAATCGCCCGTCATTTCAGGGTCGAAGGTGCCAGGGTTAACCATGTTGGCCAGGCTAAACAACGCCGGGCCGCTACCGTCCGGGCTCAGGTGGCGATGGAAAATATTCATGTCGCCAAACTTGAAGCCAGCCTGTTGAATACTGTTAAGCAGCACGTCACCGTTCAGATGGCTGCCGTGATGGGCGGCCACGTTCATGATGATCACCGCTTCTTCACGCTGCGGTTTTTCAACAACCGGTTCTGGCTCTACAACGGGCTCTGGCTCAACCTGCGGTGCCGGGGCTGGCTGTGCTGCAGGCTGCGCCTGAACAGGCTGTTGCGGCGGTTGCTGTACCGGCTGAGCAGGCTGCGGTTGTACAGGCTGCTGCACGGGTTGCTGTGGAACCGGCTGCGGCGCAGCTGGCTGCTGTTGAACAGGCTGCTGCGGCGGCTGACGCACCGGCTCTTCCACAGGCTGCGGCGCAGGCTGGCGCGGCTGTGCAGAAGCATACGGCGGTTGATACTGGTGCTGCGCAGTACGGGGGGCTTCATGCTCCCCATGAGCCGCGCCGGGCGCAGTATTGACCCGATGAACACGAACTTCACCCACGCCGTCGTCATCGCGATCGTCGATGTCATATTCACTTTCATCGTCGTCACGACTGGACTTCATGCGCTTCAGTGGGCGATCGCGAAACATAGAAGAACGCTCTTTACGGCTGGTCCAGAAACCATGTACCAGTAAAGCGATTATGGCGATCGCGCCAACAATGATTAATATCAGACGCAAATCCTGCATCATTATATTCTCTGTTGTTCTAACACCTTGCCACCACGGCAAACATTTACTCACTAAGAGTATTTGCCGTTTACGTCAAGTGCAAGTGTGTGCAGAGCATTCACAGCATAAAGATGAACTAAATCGTGCTTTTTGCTGTTTTTTCGAACATTTCCGAACTGGTCATTGGTCCGTAACTGGATAATATAGGCGGGCAATTCCACTGGTTGTGAAAAAAGGAGTACAGCCTGGTTATGGTTTCAACATCTTCTTCTCCCCCACGCAGCGGCGTCTGGTATTTTTCTCAGGGCTGGAAACTGGTCTCCCTGCCGGGTATTCGACGTTTCGTCATTCTGCCCTTGCTGATCAACATTATTCTTATGGGCGGCGCCTTCTGGTGGCTTTTCACGAAGCTTGAAAGCTGGGTCCCGGCCATGATGAGTTATGTACCTGACTGGCTGCAGTGGCTAAGCTATCTGTTGTGGCCACTCGCGGTGATTTCTGTGCTGTTGGTGTTCGGCTATTTCTTCTCAACGATTGCCAACTGGATTGCCGCGCCGTTTAACGGCCTGCTGGCGGAACAGCTCGAAGCGCGTCTGACAGGTGCCACGCCACCGGACACGGGCGTGCTGGGGATCATGAAAGATATTCCGCGCATAATGAAGCGCGAATGGCAAAAATTCGCCTGGTATCTCCCCCGTGCAATTGTACTGCTTCTCCTTTATCTGGTGCCCGGTATCGGCCAGACGGTGGCGCCTGTGCTGTGGTTCCTGTTCAGCGCCTGGATGCTGGCTATTCAGTACTGCGACTACCCGTTTGATAACCACAAGGTGCCCTTCAAAGAGATGCGTACCGCGCTGCGCACGCAGAAAGTGGCCAATATGCAGTTTGGCGCGCTTACCAGCCTGTTCACCTTGATCCCCTTCCTTAATCTTTTCATCGTGCCCGTTGCAGTGTGCGGCGCAACGGCAATGTGGGTCGACTGCTACCGTGCTAAGCACGCGTTATGGAAGTAATGCAAAAATGTGTAAACAAGGGATGGCTTATGCTGTCCCTTATTCCATACTGATCCCCATTATTTCCTTGCAGTATATAGATATGCGAATTCCTTACTTCCCCCTACCTGCTTAGCAGGTATGCTGGGTCGGTATCCCAATTTCATACAGTTAAGGACAGGCCATGAGTAAGATTTATGAAGACAACTCGCTGACTATCGGTCATACGCCCCTGGTTCGACTGAACCGTATCGGTAATGGACGCATTCTGGCGAAGGTCGAATCCCGCAACCCGAGCTTCAGCGTAAAATGCCGTATCGGTGCAAATATGATTTGGGATGCCGAAAAACGTGGCGTGCTCAAGCCAGGCGTTGAGCTGGTGGAGCCTACCAGCGGCAACACCGGTATTGCGCTGGCCTATGTGGCTGCGGCGCGTGGCTATAAGCTGACGCTGACCATGCCTGAAACCATGAGCATCGAACGCCGCAAGCTGCTCAAAGCGCTGGGCGCAAACCTGGTGTTGACCGAAGGCGCGAAAGGCATGAAAGGTGCCATTCAGAAAGCCGAAGAGATTGTTGCCAGCGATCCGGCGAAATACCTGCTGCTTCAGCAGTTCAGCAACCCGGCAAACCCGGAAATTCACGAAAAAACCACCGGCCCGGAAATCTGGGAAGATACCGATGGCCAGGTTGATGTGTTTATCTCCGGCGTGGGTACCGGCGGTACGCTGACCGGTGTGTCACGCTATATTAAAGGCACGAAAGGTAAAAAAGACCTGATCACCGTGGCCGTTGAGCCGACCGACTCGCCGGTTATCACCCAGGCGCTGGCGGGTGAAGAGCTCAAACCGGGCCCGCACAAGATTCAGGGTATCGGCGCAGGCTTTATTCCGGGTAACCTGGATCTGAAGCTTATCGATAAAGTCGTCACGATCACGAACGAAGAAGCCATCTCGACGGCACGCCGCCTGATGGATGAAGAAGGTATTCTGGCCGGTATCTCTTCCGGCGCGGCCGTTGCGGCGGCGCTCAAACTTCAGGAAGATGAGTCCTTTACCAACAAGAATATTGTGGTTATCCTACCTTCGTCAGGTGAGCGTTACTTAAGCACTGCACTGTTTGCCGATCTGTTTACCGAGAAAGAACTGCAACAGTAATGCCAGCATGTTAATAACGCGTAAAAAAGCACCTTTTTAGGTGCTTTTTTGTGGCCTGCTTCAAAGTTTTACCCCTCCTGGCATTGATTCACCCCGTTGGGTCTGGTATTTAAACCAGCAATTATTTTGATGCGTGAAATTAATCAGCGAACGAAATACCCTTGCTGAATCGATTTTATGATTTGGTTCAAGTCTTGCTTTCGCTGCATAATGTTTAATGACGATCGAAACGTCAGCGCTAACAATACAGGCTAAAGTTCAGTCGCCAGGCTAGACTTTAGTTCCACAACACTAAACCTATAAGTTGGGGAAATACAATGTTCCAGCAAGAAGTTACCATTACCGCTCCGAACGGTCTGCACACCCGCCCTGCTGCTCAGTTTGTTAAAGAAGCGAAAGGCTTCACTTCTGAAATCACTGTGACTTCCAACGGCAAAAGCGCTAGCGCAAAAAGCCTGTTCAAACTGCAGACTCTGGGCCTGACTCAGGGCACCGTTGTCACTATCTCTGCTGAAGGTGAAGACGAGCAGAAAGCAGTTGAGCATCTGGTAAAACTGATGGCTGAGCTCGAGTAAGTTTCCGGGTTCTTTTAAATATCAGTCACAAGTAAGGTAGGGTTATGATTTCAGGCATTTTAGCATCCCCGGGTATCGCTTTCGGCAAAGCATTGCTGCTGAAAGAAGACGAGATCGTCATCGACCGGAAAAAAATTTCTGCCGACAAGGTTGATCAGGAAGTTGAACGTTTTCTGAGCGGTCGTGCCAAGGCATCTGCGCAACTGGAAGCAATCAAAACTAAAGCTGGCGAAACTTTCGGTGAAGAAAAAGAAGCTATCTTCGAAGGGCACATCATGCTGCTCGAAGATGAGGAGCTGGAGCAGGAAATCATAGCCCTGATTAAAGATAAAGGCATGACGGCCGACGCGGCTGCGCATGAAGTTATCGAAGGTCAGGCATCTGCCCTGGAAGAGCTGGACGATGAATACCTGAAAGAGCGTGCGGCTGACGTACGTGACATCGGTAAACGCTTGCTGCGCAACATTCTGGGTCTGGCCATCATCGATCTGAGCGCGATTCAGGACGAAGTGATCCTGGTTGCCGCTGACCTGACCCCGTCAGAAACCGCACAGCTGAACCTGAACAAGGTGCTGGGTTTCATCACCGACGCCGGTGGCCGTACCTCCCACACCTCAATCATGGCGCGTTCTCTGGAACTGCCTGCCATCGTGGGTACCGGTAACGTCACCACTCAGGTGAAAAACGACGACTATCTGATTCTGGATGCCGTAAACAACGTGGTTTACGTCAACCCAACTAACGATGTGATCGAGCAACTGCGTACCGTTCAGGAGCAGGTTGCCACTGAGAAAGCGGAACTCGCTAAACTGAAAGACCTGCCAGCCATCACGCTGGACGGCCATCAGGTAGAAGTGTGCGCTAACATCGGTACCGTACGCGACGTCGATGGCGCTGAGCGCAATGGCGCGGAAGGTGTGGGTCTGTATCGTACTGAATTCCTGTTCATGGACCGTGACGCCCTGCCAACTGAAGAAGAGCAGTTTGCGGCGTACAAAGCGGTGGCTGAAGCCTGTGGCTCTCAGGCCGTTATCGTCCGTACCATGGACATCGGTGGCGACAAAGAGCTGCCGTACATGAACTTCCCGAAAGAAGAGAACCCATTCCTGGGCTGGCGTGCAGTGCGTATCGCCATGGATCGTAAAGAGATCCTGCGTGACCAGGTGCGTGCGATTCTGCGTGCCTCTGCTTTCGGTAAGCTGCGCATTATGTTCCCGATGATCATCTCTGTTGAAGAAGTGCGTGCACTGAAGAAAGAGATCGAGATCTACAAACAGGAACTGCGTGACGAAGGTAAAGCATTTGACGAGTCAATTGAGATCGGCGTAATGGTGGAAACACCAGCAGCCGCGACCATTGCGCGTCATTTAGCCAAAGAAGTTGATTTCTTTAGTATCGGCACCAATGATTTAACGCAGTACACCCTGGCAGTTGACCGTGGTAATGATATGATTTCACATCTCTACCAGCCAATGTCACCGTCCGTACTGAACTTGATCAAGCAAGTTATTGATGCTTCTCATGCAGAAGGTAAATGGACTGGCATGTGTGGTGAGCTTGCAGGCGACGAACGTGCTACACTTCTGTTGCTGGGTATGGGTCTGGACGAATTCTCTATGAGCGCCATTTCCATCCCGCGCATTAAGAAGATTATCCGTAACACGAACTTCGAAGATGCGAAGGTGTTAGCAGAGCAGGCTCTTGCTCAACCGACAACGGACGAGTTAATGACGCTGGTTAACAAGTTCATTGAAGAAAAAACAATCTGCTAATCCACGAGATGCGGCCCAAATTACTGCTTAGGAGAAGATCATGGGTTTGTTCGATAAACTGAAATCTCTGGTTTCTGATGATAAGAAAGACTCCGGAACTATTGAGATTGTTGCTCCGCTCTCCGGCGAGATCGTCAACATCGAAGACGTGCCGGATGTAGTGTTTGCTGAGAAAATCGTTGGTGATGGCATTGCTATCAAACCAACTGGCAACAAAATGGTTGCTCCAGTTGACGGCACCATCGGTAAAATTTTTGAAACCAACCATGCGTTCTCTATCGAATCTGATAGCGGTATCGAACTGTTCGTTCACTTCGGTATCGACACCGTTGAACTGAAAGGCGAAGGCTTCAAACGTATCGCAGAAGAAGGCCAGCGTGTTAAAGTTGGCGACCCGGTGATTGAATTCGATCTGCCACTGCTGGAAGAAAAAGCCAAGTCTACCCTGACGCCGGTTGTTATCTCCAACATGGACGAAATCAAAGAGCTGATCAAACTGTCTGGCAGCGTCACCGTGGGTGAAACCCCGGTTATCCGCATCAAGAAGTAATTCTTGCCGCACAGAAAAATGGCGCCTTCGGGCGCCATTTTTGTTTATGCGGGGAGGATAAGCTCGTCGTAACCTTTCGACTGCGTATAGATCATGACGTCAGTCACCCGATCGCCTGCCATGCGTATGGCGTCAGCAACGGTTTTCCCCCCCACGATACCGCTGACCAGTTCTGAACAGAACAGATCGCCCGTTCCTTTCAGATCCGTCTCGACGCGCGGGTGCGCGCTTACGGTAACGCCCTCTTTACTCACCAGCACGACGTGAATATTCTGCGGGTCGTCGGCCACCGGCGCACTGGTTATCGCCACCCATTTCAGCGTATCGGAAAGCAGCCCCTGCGCGGCGGCGATGGCGCTCTCTGGCGTGCGGCACGGTTTACCGCTTAACACTTCCAGTTCGAATACGTTGGGCGTAATGCCCTGCGCCAGCGGCAGCAGATGCTCACGATACGCCTCAGGAATATCAGGTTTAACGTACATACCGCTGTCGATATCCCCGATCACCGGGTCAACCAGCACCAGCAACTCCGGGTGTTGCACTTTGATCGTCTTCAGCCACTGCGCCAGCAGAACAATCTGGCTGGCGCTGCCCATGTAGCCAGTGGTGACCGCCTTAAGCTCGCGCAGGATCTCGCGCTCTTCCAGCGCCTTCAGGTAGCCGCTGAACCACTCATCGGGGATCACCCCGCCGTAAAAGGTGTCATAGTGCGGCGTGTTGCTGAACAGCACCGTCGGCACGGCGGTCACGTTAAGCCGGTGGGTACGAATATTGGGTACCGCAATGCTGTTCCCCACGCTGCCGTACACCACCTGCGACTGCACCGCGACAATATCGGTTTGCTGCGCCCGGGTCTTATCCCGGAATAAAATCATCTCCATGACGCTTAAATCCCCGCCCCCTGCGAATAACTCTCTTCGCCAAAGACGCCGGTAGACAGATAACGATCGCCGCGATCGCAGATAATCGCCACCACCACTGCACCAGGGTTCTCCTGCGCCACACGCATCGCACCTGCTACCGCGCCACCCGAGCTAACCCCGCAGAAGATGCCTTCGCGTACCGCCAGCTCGCGCATGGTATTTTCCGCCTCGCGCTGATGAATATCCAGCACCTGATCCACCAGCTGAGCATTAAAAATGCCCGGCATGTATTCCGCAGGCCAGCGACGAATACCCGGAATGCTGCTCCCCTCTTCCGGCTGCAGGCCGACAATGGCGACCGGTTTTTCCTGCTCGCGCAGAAAACGCGACACGCCGGTGATGGTGCCGGTGGTGCCCATGCTGGAGACAAAATGGGTGATACGCCCGTCGGTTTGTTGCCAGATTTCCGGGCCAGTGGTCGTGTAGTGGGCGTAGGGATTATCCGGATTATTGAACTGATCCAGCAGTTTGCCTTCACCGCGCTCAGCCATCGCCAGCGCCAGGTCGCGCGCCCCTTCCATCCCCTGCTCTTTGGTCACCAGTATCAGTTCAGCACCGTAAGCCCGCATCGCGGCGCGGCGCTCCTGACTCATGTTGTCCGGCATCAGCAGCTTCATGCGGTAGCCTTTCAGCGCGGCAATCATCGCCAGCGCAATGCCGGTATTCCCGCTTGTGGCCTCAATGAGCACGTCGCCTGGCTTAATTTCACCGCGCTTCTCAGCCTGGACAATCATCGACAGCGCCGCGCGGTCTTTGACTGACCCCGCCGGGTTATTGCCTTCGAGTTTGACCCAGATTTCGCTGCCGTTGTCAGGCCCCATGCGCTGAAGCTTGACCAGTGGAGTGTTGCCGATGGTGTGTTCGAGTGTATTCACGATTTTTACTCAATAAAAAAGCCGGGTGGCGCTTCGCTTACCCGGCCTACAAGACGCAGTTTTAGCTGTAGGCCCGGTCAGCGCAGCGCCACCGGGCGATAAACATCCTAATAACCTATCAGGCTGACTCCGCCAGAGCAATATCCTCGCGCGTCTCGATGCGCTGGTTACCGTGATAAATACGGGCATGCTGCAGCCCCACAAACAGGCGTTCACCCCGGTGTGGCGCCTCTTCATCGCGCATCACCACCGTCAGCGGCTCGGTATACCAGCCCAGCGGTTGTACCACCATTTGTGTGTAGTGACCTTTAGGGCTAGCTTCCAGCACCTGCACCGGCAGCGGTGAATCCAGGCTGGTACGACGGCTGACGTCCACTTCCCACGGGCGCAGGAACAGGTCCACCGGCCCCTGATGGGCAGGCGTGTATCCCAGCGGCCAGCGGTGTGCCCCGACGTGGAATTGTCCGCCGCGTACGGTGCCCTGCAGACGGTTAACTTCGCCCATAAACTCCAGGACAAAACGGGTGGCAGGTTCACGCCAGAGCTGCTCTGGCTCGTCCACCTGTTCGATGTTCCCCTGGCTCATGACCACCACGCGGTCCGCGACTTCCATCGCCTCTTCCTGGTCGTGGGTGACGAAGACGCTGGTGAACTTCAGCTCTTCATGCAGCTGACGCAGCCAGCGGCGCAGCTCTTTACGCACCTGCGCATCCAGCGCGCCAAACGGCTCATCAAGCAGCAGTATTTGTGGCTCCACGGCCAGCGCGCGCGCCAGTGCGACACGCTGTTTCTGGCCGCCCGAAAGCTGCGCCGGGAAACGGTCAGCCAGGTGGGCCAGCTGCACCATTTCCAGCAGTTTGGTCACTTTCGCTTTGATGGTAGCCGCATCCGGGCGTTCGCGACGCGGCAGCACGGTCAGGCCAAACGCAATGTTGTCGAACACCGTCATGTGGCGAAACAGCGCGTAATGCTGGAACACGAAGCCGACTTTACGATCGCGGGCATGCAGGCGGCTCACGTCGGTGCCGTGAAAACGGATATGTCCGCTGGTCTGATGTTCAAGACCGGCGATGATACGCAGCAGCGTGGTTTTACCCGAGCCAGACGGCCCCAGCAGCGCCACCATTTGTCCGGAAGGGATATCCAGCGAGATATCATTCAGCACCTGGGTGCGACCAAAAGACTTCTTAATATTGGCAATCTCAATGCTCATGATTTCCCTCCTGATGCTGACGTTTTTCCTGATTTTCTAAACGCCACTGCACCACACTCTTCAAAAACAGGGTCAAAATAGCCATCAGCGTCAGCAACGCTGCGGCGGTAAAGGAGCCGATGGTGTTATAGTCCTGCTGCAGCAGTTCAATCTGTAACGGCAGCGACAGGGTTTCACCTCGAATGGAACCGGATACAACCGACACCGCCCCAAACTCGCCAATTGCGCGGGCGTTGGTCAGCACCACCCCATAGAGCAGTGCCCAGCGAATATTCGGCAGCGTGACGCGGCGGAACATCTGCCAGCCTGACGCGCCCAGCAGCACAGCCGCTTCGTCTTCGTTGCTCCCCTGGCTTAACATCACCGGTACCAGTTCGCGTACCACAAACGGACAGGTTACAAAGATAGTCACCAGCACCATACCCGGCCAGGCAAACATCACCTGCAGGTTGTGCTCATCCAGCCAGCCACCGAGCGGGCCGTTAGAGCCGTAAAAGAGCAGGTAAACCAGACCCGCCACCACCGGTGAGACGGCGAACGGGATATCCAGCAGCGTCAGCAGCATCTGACGCCCCGGGAAGGTAAAGCGCGTCACCAGCCAGGCCAGCAGCGTACCGAATACCAGGTTGACCGGCACGGTGATCAGCGCAATCAGCACCGTCAGCCAGATGGCGTGCAGCATATCCGGGTCCGCCAGGTTTTCCAGCGCGGGCATAATCCCTTTGCTGAACGCCTGCACGAAAATATAGATTGTCGGTACCACGAGGATGAGAGCAGAAACCAGCACGCCCGTACCAATCAAAAACCATTTACCCCAGTTGATGCGGGGCGCATCGTATCGCTTCAATTGAGTAACTTCCGCCATCAGTGACCTACCACACGTCGACCAAAGCGACTTTGCAGAGTGTTGATTGTGTAGAGCAGCAGCAACGATGCGGCAAGAATGACCGAGGCAATGGCGCTCGCTGCCGGGTAATCAAACTCCTGCAAACGGATAAAAATCATCAGCGACGTCACTTCCGTTTTCCACGCAATATTACCAGCGATAAAAATGACCGCACCGAACTCACCGAGGCTACGGGTAAACGACAGCGCCACTCCCGCCATCAGCGCCGGAGAAAGCTCAGGCAGGACAACTTTACGGAAGCTCTGCCAGCGCGTAGCCCCCAGCGTTTCTGCCGCTTCTTCATATTCCGGGCCTAACTCTTCCAGCACCGGCTGTACGGTACGTACCACGAACGGAATACTGGTAAAGGCCATCGCCACCGCGATACCGAGCCAGGTATAGGTCACTTTGATGTCAAATTTCGCCAGCCACTCGCCGTACAGACCGTTTACAGAGAAAAGTGACGCCAGCGTTAAACCGGCAACGGCCGTCGGCAGTGCAAACGGTAAATCCATTAACGCGTCGAGCAGCGTGCGGCCCGGAAAACGATAGCGGGTTAATATCCACGCCATCAGCAGGCCAAACACGCCGTTAAAAAGCGAGGCCACAAACGCCGACAGCAGCGTCACTTTATAGGCCGCAACGACCTGTGGGTTGGTGACCACTTCCCAGTACTGGGACCAGCTCATCTGCGCAAGCTGCATCACCAGCGCGCTGAGCGGCAACAACAAAATCAGGCAGACGAACAGCAGGCTGGTTCCGAGGCTTAAGGTAAACCCCGGCAGCACGCGTTTAGTCGAGAGGGCAAACATTACTTACGCCCCGCCGCCAGCAATTTGTCTAATTCACCGCCGCTGGCAAAATGCGTTTTCATCACCTCAGGCCAGGAGCCGAAATGATCCTCCACGCGGAACAGCGCGGTCTGGGGGAATTTATCTTTCAGTTTGTTCATCACGTCAGGGTTGTTCACGCGATAGTAGTAATCAGTAATGATGGTCTGCGCCTGTGGGCTGTACAGGTAGTTGAGATAGGCTTTTGCCGCTTTCTCAGTGCCGTTTGCCTGCACGTTTTTATCCACCCACGCCACCGGGAACTCGGCCAGGATGTTGGTTTTCGGGATAACGACCTCAAAGCCCTGCGCTTCATACTGTTTGCGGATGTTGTTCACTTCCGATTCAAAGCTAATCAGCACATCGCCCAGACCGCGTTCTGCGAAAGTCGTGGTTGCTCCGCGACCGCCGGTATCAAACACTTCGACGTTTTTCAGGAACTGGGTCATGAACTGCTCGGTTTTGGCTTTATCGTTACCGTCTGCTTTGTCCGCTGCACCCCACGCCGCCAGATAGGTGTAACGCGCATTACCGGAAGTTTTAGGGTTCGGGAAAATCAGCTTTACGTCAGAACGAACCAGATCGCTCCAGTCGTGGATATTCTTCGGATTGCCCTTACGCACCAGGAAGCCCATGGTGGAGTAGAACGGCGAGCTGTTGTTTGGTAAACGGCTCTGCCAGTCGGCCGGGATGAGCTTGCCTTTGTCATGCAGGATCTGCACATCGGTCACCTGGTTATAGGTCACCACATCCGCTTTCAACCCCTGGAGGATCGCCAGCGCCTGTTTGGACGAACCGGCGTGAGACTGTTTAATGGTCAGCTTGTCGCCGTTATTGTCTTTCGCCCACTGCTGCTCAAACGGCGGGTTAAGGGCGGCAAACAGCTCGCGGGAGACGTCATATGAACTGTTCAGCAGCTCAGTCGCCTGCGCCTGTGCCACCAGCAGTAAAGCTGCCAGTGCCAGGGATCCTTTTTTCAGTACAGTAACGGCCATTGCGCACCCTTATAAATGTGATGACTATCTTATTGTCATAATATTTATAACGAGGTCGAAACGAGTAACGGTTTTATATACCGTTTGGTGATTTACAAGCAGAAAAGGGAATAAGGGTGAGGCCTGTTGCCCTCACCCCAACCCTCTCCCAAAGGGAGAGGGAGAAAGGGAATTACAGCGCCATCAGACGCTCTATGGATGGTGCGAAGTAGTAGCCGCCGGTGACCGGTTTGGTGAAGCGCAGCATGGCGTCACGCTTGCCGTCGGTATCGCCGAACATGCTCAGCAGCTGTTGCTCAATATTGTACAGACGCGCGCAGTAGGCGCAGAAGTAAAGGCCATGGGTTCCGCTTGCGGTGCCATACGGCAGGCTCTGGCGAACAATCTTCAGCCCTTTACCGTCTTCCTTGAGGTCAACGCGGCTCAGGTGAGAGGTCACCGGGCGTATATCGCCGTCGATCTCTTCGTTGGCCTCTTTGGTACGGCCAATCATCATCTCCTGGTCCTGCACACTCATGCGGTTAAGCTGCTTAAGGTTATGCTCCCAGCGCTGAACAAATACGTAGCTGCCGCCAGCATCCACGCCATCCTTGATGACCGCCACTTCACGGCGCGTCTCTTCACCTGCCGGGTTTTCCGTCCCGTCGACAAAGCCGCTCAGGTCGCGCTCTTCCACCCAGCGGAAACCGTGGACTTCTTCCTGAACGTCAATGCTGTCACCAAACGCCGCTACCGCCGCCTGAGCAACGGAGAAGTTCACGTCGTGGCGCAGAGAGAGAATATGGATCAACACGTCGTACTGGGTTGCCGGTGCCAGACCTTTGCCGTAAGGGATAAAGTCTTTGAGCTCTTCCGCCCCTTCACCGCCGCTCAGCTGACGCCAGACGTTATTGCCAAAGGCCACCACAGCGCCCAGATGGGCATCCGGGAATTTGGCCTGGAAGGTGGCCAGTTTATCCACAAAGACTTTGCTGGCCGCACGCAGGGCATCCACATCCCCTTTCACATTGGCTTCAATCCAAATCGCCGCGCGGCAATGTTCTGGCAAAATGCCACTCTGAACCTGAGACATCGCTCCTCCTGAAATAAAGATGCCACGACAACGTGGCATTGATGGTGGGTATTATACCCGGATTTCAGCGAGACGGATTGTTCAGGCGCAAATTACTGCTGCCAGATAATTTTGCTCACTTTCCAGTTTTTCAGCGTATCGTCAGACGGCATTAAGCCTTCAGGGCCGCTCCAGGTTCCGGTAAAGAGGTAGCTGATGTGCTGGCTGTCCGGCGCTTTACATTGCACCGCCACGCCATCGTCTGAAGGCGCGCTGGCGCAGTTGCCGAAAGCCTGTTTATAGAGATCGCTAAACGGCGTACCAACCTTTACACCGCTCGCCGTCGGGATGGCATCGTCCAGCACGGCAATACGGTTTACCGTGCCTTTATCGCCGTTAATCACCAGCGCCAGTTTGTCTCCTTTCAGCGCTTCGAAGTAACGCACGATAGTGCCGTTTTCAGTTTTCATGCCGCTGCGCAGACGATAGTCGCTGCTCAGGGCCGCCTGAAGCGCGTCCTGATCCAGCGCCGTCGCGGCGGTAATGTTGCCCACGCCCTGCTCGGTCACTTCCAGCGAAGAGCCAAACCAGTTCCACGGATAAGCGGCCGACCAGTTAATGGAGGAGAGCGTTGAACAACCGGTTAACGCCAGCGGGAGAGCGCATAAAAGTAAACGCAGCGATTTCATTGAAACGTCCTTACGTGTTAAATCAACGCTTGTTGGAGTGCAGCATCGGCAAAAAGTGCCGCGTTAATCTGACTCATGCGTAAAACAGGCGCGTAAGCGGGGGTTAGTCAGCAGCCACAGCAGCGCCACGATATCGGCAACCACCAGCGCAATGCCGATGCCCGTAAGCGGTTCACCGTACCACCAGAGCACAGGCTGCCAGCAGAGCAGCGCAATCTGGGCCAAGATCAGCAGCCAGCGAAGCGCACGCCAAAGCCGTGGGATCGCCTGTCGTCGGCCGCTGCACAAAAACGTCACCACCGCCGGTACGCCCGGTAACAGGCCGAGCCAAAAGGCGTCGTGATCGGGATAAAAGAGCGTCAGTAATGTATCGCCCTGCCCGCGGGACGCGGCGGCCATGACAAACAGCACCCAGGTGCGGGCCTGCAGCAGCAGTACGCACCAGAATAAGAAAGGCAGCCTGACACGCCCCTGCGCGTCGTAATCTGCCGGGTGGATCTCAATACTCTTCATCTTCGATCAGACGCTTACCTAAGCTCAGCACGTCAGCGTGTTCATAGCCCAGACGTTCATACATGCCCAGCACCACGTCGTTATCTACGCGCACCATGATCTGAATTTTCGGGCAACCGCGAGCGATCAGTTTTTTCTCAAGACGATTGAGCAGCGCATTGGCAATGCCGCGCCCCCGGTATTCCGGGTGAACGCCCAGATAATAAGCAGAGCCGCGATGACCGTCGTAACCGCCCATCACCGTGCCCACCACTTCGCCGTTCACTTCCGCCACCAGAAACAGACTGACGTCGTGATTCAGCTTACGCTCAATGTCCATCTCTGGATCGTTCCACGGACGCAGCAAATCGCAGCGCTCCCAAAGGGTGATCACCTCTTCGAAATCTTCCTGGCGAAAAACGCGTATCTCCATGGTATTAACCGCCTTTTCGGGTTTAAAAACAGTGATTATGGCGCGAACAGGGCATTTAGCCAATAACCGGGGAAAATCTCGCCAAAATTTGGCATAATGTCACTTTGTCACGTATTGAAATGAAAAGTAAAACAATTCTCAATAAGGACTGTCGTAACGCTAAACGCGATACGATATAACACCAGGACCGCAATTTTTACTATTCAGGCCGCATGAGCACATTCAAACCATTAAAAGCACTCACATCGCGTCGTCAGGTTCTCAAAGCGGGGCTGGCGGCCTTAACGTTAACGGGCATCGCACAGCAGGCTCAGGCAAAAGAAGAGAGCACGCTTAAAACCAGTAACGGACACAGCAAACCCAAAGCCAAAAAACCAGGCGCGAAGCGTCTGGTCATGCTCGACCCGGGTCACGGCGGCATTGATACCGGCGCCATTGGCAAAAACGGGTCAAAAGAAAAACACGTCGTGCTGGCAATTGCAAAAAATGTGCGATCGATTTTACGCAGCAACGGCATTGACGCCCGCCTGACGCGTACGGGCGACACCTTTATTCCGCTGTATGACCGCGTGGAAATTGCCCATAAGCATGGTGCCGATCTCTTTATGTCCATTCACGCGGATGGCTTTACAAACCCTTCCGCCGCGGGCGCGTCGGTGTTTGCCCTCTCCAATCGCGGCGCCAGTAGCGCCATGGCGAAATATCTCTCCGACCGTGAAAACCGTGCGGATGAAGTCGCCGGGAAGAAGGCCACCGATAAAGATCACCTGTTACAGCAGGTGCTGTTCGACCTCGTGCAGACCGATACCATCAAAAACAGTCTGACGCTGGGCTCGCATATCCTCAAACGGATTAAGCCGGTGCACCGTCTGCACAGCAAGAGCACGGAGCAGGCCGCGTTCGTGGTGCTGAAATCACCGTCGATTCCGTCCGTGCTGGTGGAGACCTCTTTCATCACTAACCCGGAAGAAGAGCGTCTGCTTGGTACCGCGGCGTTTCGTCAGAAGATCGCCAATGCCATCGCCTCCGGCATCATCAGTTACTTTAACTGGTTCGATAATCAAAAAGCGCACTCCAGGAAACGTTAATGAAACCGAATGCAAAGCGGGTAAAAACCTTCCTGCTGCAGTTGCAGGATGAGATTTGCCAGAAACTGGCCGCTGCAGACGGCGGTAATTTTCAGGAAGATAACTGGCAGCGCGAGGCCGGCGGCGGCGGGCGTAGCCGTGTGTTGCGAAACGGCGGTATCTTTGAACAGGCAGGCGTCAATTTTTCCCACGTTTACGGGGAAGCCATGCCCGCTTCTGCAACGGCGCATCGTCCTGAACTGGCGGGTCGCAGCTTCCAGGCGATGGGCGTTTCGCTGGTGGTACACCCGCACAACCCGTTTGTGCCAACCAGCCACGCCAACGTGCGTTTTTTCATTGCGGAAAAACCGGGGGCCGATCCGGTCTGGTGGTTTGGGGGTGGTTTCGACATGACCCCCTACTACGGCTTTGAAGAGGATGCCGTGCACTGGCATACGACCGCACGCGATCTCTGCCTGCCGTTTGGCGAAGACGTTTACCCGAAATACAAAAAGTGGTGCGACGACTACTTTTACCTCAAACACCGCGACGAACAGCGCGGCATTGGCGGGCTGTTCTTTGACGATCTGAACACGCCTGATTTTGATACCGCGTTCAGCTTTATGCGTGCGGTGGGCGAAGGCTATACCGACGCTTATCTGCCCATTGTTGAACGGCGTAAAAACACCGACTACGGCGTGCGCGAACGCGAGTTCCAGCTTTACCGTCGCGGGCGCTACGTGGAGTTTAACCTGGTGTGGGATCGCGGGACGCTGTTTGGCCTGCAAACCGGCGGGCGCACGGAGTCGATTCTGATGTCAATGCCGCCGCTGGTGCGCTGGGAGTACTGCTACGAGCCAAAAGAAGGCAGCCCGGAGGCTGCCCTGAGTGAGTTTATTAAGGTTCGGGACTGGGTTTAACTGCCGGATGGCGCTGCGCTTATCCGTCCTGGTCAACCCGTAGGTCGGGTAAGCGAACGCGCCACCCGACAAACATCACTTACAGCGGCTGCGTCTGCGCCTCAACTACCGCCAGCGCCACCATATTCACGATACGGCGTACAGAGGCAATTGGCGTTAACACATGCACCGGTTTTGCCACACCCATCAGCACCGGCCCCACGGTCACCCCTTCAGAGCTTGAGACGCGCAGCAGGTTGTAGCTGATACGCGCCGCTTCCACGTTTGGCATAATCAGGATATTCGCTGAGCCTTTCAGCGGGCTGTCTGGCATACGTTCATTGCGGATGCTCTCCACCAGCGCGGCGTCGCCGTGCATCTCACCGTCAATCATCAGCTCGGGTGCGCGCTCGCGAACCAGCTCCAGCGTCTGTCGCATTTTGCAGGCCGCCGCAGATTTAGAGGAGCCGAAGTTAGAGTGCGACAGCAGCGCCACCTTCGGTTCGATACCAAAGCGACGCACGGTTTCAGCCGCCATCACGGTGATCTCCGCCAGCTCGTCCGGGGTTGGATCGTCGTTGACGTAGGTATCGGCGATAAAGGTGTTACCGCTTGGCAGCAGCAGCGCGTTCATCGCACCGGCCGTGTGCACCCCGTCGCGATAGCCGAAGATCTCCTGCACCACGCTGAAGTGCTCATGGTAATCACCGATGGTGCCGCAGATCAGCGCATCCGCCTCGCCGCGATGAACCATGATTGCGCCAATCACCGTGGTGTTGCTGATCACCGCCCGCTGCGCCTGCTCCTGAGTGATCCCGCGACGTTTCATGATCGCGTAGTATTCGCTCCAGTACTCTTTAAAGCGCGGGTCGGATTCATTGTTGACGATCTCAAAATCAACACCCGGTTTGATCTGCAGGCCCAGCTTCTGGATACGCATCTCGATAACGCTCGGGCGGCCAATCAGGATCGGCTTCGCCAGCCCTAAGGTGATCAGCTCCTGCGTGGCATGGAGCACGCGCGCCTCTTCCCCTTCCGCCAGCACCACCCGCTTCGCGTCGGCACGAGCCTGAGAGAAAATCGGCTTCATAAACAGGTTAGTTTTGTAGACAAACTCGGTGAGCTTATCCACGTAAGCATCGAAATCGGTTATCGGGCGCGTCGCCACGCCAGAGTCCATCGCCGCTTTCGCAACCGCTGGCGCGATTTTGACAATCAGACGCGGGTCGAACGGTTTTGGAATGATGTAGTCCGGGCCAAAGCTCAGATCCTGATCGCCATAGGCTGAAGCCACCACTTCGCTCTGCTCGGCGTGTGCCAGTTCCGCAATGGCGTGCACCGCCGCGAGCTTCATCTCTTCGTTAATGGCCGTCGCGCCTACGTCCAGCGCCCCACGGAAGATGAACGGGAAGCAGAGCACGTTGTTCACCTGGTTCGGGTAGTCGGAGCGACCGGTACAGATGATGGCATCTTCACGCACCGCTTTCGCCAGCGGCGGCAGGATTTCTGGCTCGGGGTTCGCCAGCGCCAGAATCATTGGCGCACGCGCCATCTTCTTCACCATCTCCTGGGTCAGCACTTTCGGGCCTGAACAGCCCAGGAAGATATCCGCGCCGTCAATGACATCCTCAAGCGTACGCTTGCCGTCGTCGTCCACCGCGTAGGCTGCTTTGGTTTCCGCCATGTTCGGTTCGCGGTCTTTGTAGATCACGCCTTTGGAGTCGCAGACCACAATGTTGTGTTTCTGCATCCCGAGCGCCACCAGCAGGTTCATACAGGCAATGGCCGCCGCACCCGCGCCGGAGACTACCATGCGCACGTCAGAGAGATTTTTCTCCACCACGCGCAGGCCGTTAAGAATGGCGGCGGTGCTGATAATCGCCGTCCCGTGCTGGTCATCATGGAACACGGGAATGTTCATACGTTCACGCAGTTTCTGCTCAATGTAGAAACATTCCGGCGCTTTGATGTCTTCGAGGTTAATACCGCCAAAGGTCGGCTCCAGCGCCGCCACGACGTTGATGAATTTATCGGGATCGTGTTCGTCCACTTCGATATCAAACACGTCGATACCGGCGAATTTCTTGAACAGAACGCCCTTTCCTTCCATCACAGGCTTACCGGCCAGCGCACCAATGTTGCCCAGGCCCAGCACCGCCGTACCGTTAGAGATCACGGCGACCAGGTTGCCGCGCGCGGTATATTTGTAAGCGGCCAGCGGATCTTTTTCAATTTCGAGACACGGTGCCGCCACGCCCGGCGAGTAGGCCAGCGCCAGGTCGCGCTGGGTTGCCAGCGGTTTTGTCGGGGAGACCTGAATTTTACCCGGGACAGGAAACTCGTGAAAATCGAGGGCACTCTGTTTTAACTGATCGTCCATCTTGTTATTCCTTTTACGTATCGGTCAGATAGTATCGCCGCAGGCTGCGGCATAAACTTTGAAGGCTGCCAAACTCTCACCATCACACATTAAAAATTGTTATCAATTTATAACAGCCATGTTACCCGTCTCAAAAGCAATGCCTCCCCCGTCTGCTATGCTTTTTTGTTAAGTCCATCATGATTTTTCCAGAAGTGTGAACTAACGCACTCGTCTAACGCTTTTATTTTCAAGGAGTCATGACTTATGAACCAACTTGACGGCATCAAACAATTCACTACCGTGGTTGCAGACAGCGGCGATATCGAGTCGATTCGGCACTACCAGCCTGAAGACGCAACCACCAACCCGTCGCTGCTGCTCAAAGCGGCAGGGCTTTCCCATTTTAGTCATCTGATTGATGACGCCATTGCCTATGGCAAACAGCGCGGCAAAACCCAGGAACAACAGGTTGCCGAAGCCAGTGACAAGCTGGCGGTTAATTTCGGTGCGGAAATTCTGAAAAGCATCCCGGGGCGCGTCTCCACCGAAGTCGACGCCCGCCTCTCTTTCGATAAAGAGAAGAGCATCAATAAAGCCCGCCGCCTCGTCGAACTCTACCAGGAGCAGGGGATCGACAAATCACGCATTCTGATTAAGCTCGCCTCCACCTGGGAAGGCATCCGCGCGGCGGAAGTGCTGGAAAAAGAGGGGATCCACTGCAACCTGACGCTGCTGTTCTCGTTTGCGCAGGCGCGCGCCTGTGCCGAAGCGGGCGTATTCCTGATCTCACCGTTCGTCGGGCGCATCTACGACTGGTATCAGGCAAAACAGCCGATGGATCCGTACGTGGTGGAGGAAGACCCGGGCGTGAAGTCGGTACGTAATATCTACGACTATTACAAGCAGCACCGCTACGAAACCATCGTAATGGGGGCCAGCTTCCGCCGCACCGAGCAGATCCTGGCGCTGGCTGGGTGTGACCGCCTGACCATCTCCCCTGACCTGCTGAAAAAGCTGCAGGACAAAGAAGAGACGGTGATCCGTAAACTGGTGCCGACCTCCACCGTACTGCCCAAACCGAAAGCCATGACCGAAGCGGAATTCCGCTGGGAGCACAATCAGGACCCAATGGCCGTGGAAAAACTGGCGGACGGCATCCGCCAGTTCGCCGTCGACCAGCGCAAACTTGAAGATCTTCTCGCCGCCAAACTTTAACCTTGCCACGGAGTGAACTATGTCCCGTAAAGAGTTAGCCAATGCCATTCGCGCCCTCAGCATGGATGCCGTGCAAAAAGCCAATTCCGGCCACCCTGGCGCACCAATGGGCATGGCAGATATTGCCGAAGTGTTGTGGAATGATTTCCTGAAGCACAACCCTAACGACCCCACCTGGTACGATCGCGACCGTTTTATTCTCTCTAACGGCCACGCGTCGATGCTGCTCTACAGCCTGCTGCATTTGTCCGGCTACGATCTGCCGCTCGAAGAGCTGAAAAACTTCCGCCAGCTGCATTCGAAAACCCCCGGCCACCCGGAGATTGGCTATACGCCAGGGGTGGAAACCACCACCGGGCCGCTGGGACAGGGTTTAGCCAACGCCATTGGGCTGGCCATCGCGGAACGCACGCTGGGTGCGCAGTTTAACCAGCCGGGGCATAACATCGTCGATCACTACACTTACGTCTTTATGGGTGACGGCTGTCTGATGGAGGGGATCTCCCATGAGGTCTGTTCGCTCGCGGGCACGCTGGGGCTGGGCAAGCTGATTGGCTTCTATGACCACAACGGCATCTCCATAGACGGGGAAACCGAGGGCTGGTTTACCGACGACACGGCAAAACGGTTTGAGGCCTACCACTGGCATGTGGTGCATGAAATTGACGGCCACGATCCCGAGGCGGTGAAAAAAGCGATTCAGGAAGCGCAAAGCGTGAAGGACAAACCGTCGCTGATTATCTGCCGCACGGTTATCGGCTTTGGTTCGCCGAACAAAGCAGGTAAAGAAGAGGCGCACGGTGCGGCGCTGGGTGATGAGGAAGTGGCGCTGACCCGGCAGAAACTGGGCTGGAAATATCCGCCGTTCGAAATTCCGAAAGAGATTTACCGCGCATGGGATGCCCGTGAAGAGGGTGAAAAGGCCCAGCACGCCTGGAACGAGAAATTTGCCGCCTACAAAAAGGCCTACCCGGAGCTGGCGGCCGAATTCACCCGCCGCATGAGCGGAGGTCTACCGGAGGACTGGGAAGAGAAAACGCAGGCGCTGATTGAAAACCTGCAATCTAACCCGGCCAAAATCGCCACCCGTAAGGCATCGCAAAACACCCTGAATGCGATTGGCCCAATCCTGCCTGAGCTGCTGGGCGGCTCGGCGGATCTGGCCCCCAGCAACCTGACCATCTGGTCTGGCTCGACATCGCTGAAAGAGGATATCGCCGGAAACTATATTCACTATGGCGTACGCGAGTTCGGCATGACCGCCATTGCCAACGGTATCGCTCATCACGGGGGATTTGTCCCCTACACCGCCACCTTCCTGATGTTTGTGGAATACGCCCGTAACGCCGCACGCATGGCGGCTCTGATGAAAGCGCGGCAGATTATGGTTTACACCCATGACTCCATCGGGCTTGGGGAAGACGGGCCAACCCACCAGGCCGTTGAACAGCTGGCGAGCCTGCGCCTGACGCCAAACTTCAGCACCTGGCGTCCCTGCGATCAGGTCGAGGCCGCGGTGGGCTGGAAGCTGGCAGTAGAGCGCCATAACGGACCGACGGCGCTGATCCTGTCACGTCAGAACCTGGCGCAGATTGAACGCACGCCGGAGCAGGTGAAAGACATTGCCCGCGGCGGTTACATTCTGAAGGACAGCGGCGGCAAGCCGGATGTGATCCTGATTGCCACCGGTTCCGAGGTGGAGATTACCGTCAAAGCGGCGGAGAAGCTGACTGCCGAAGGTCACGCGGTGCGCGTGGTTTCCCTGCCTTCAACCGACATCTTTGACGCACAGGATGAGGCATATCGTGAATCGGTCCTGCCATCCAGCGTGACGGCCCGCGTGGCGGTTGAGGCGGGTATTGCCGACTACTGGTACAAATATGTCGGGCTGAAAGGGGCCATTGTCGGCATGCGGGGATACGGTGAATCGGCGCCGGCCGACAAGCTGTTCCCGTATTTCGGTTTTACCGTTGAGAACGTCGTTGAGAAGGCGTTAAGCGTGCTTTAGTGCCACCCGGCAAAACTAGCGTGTGATCCACAACGTGGGCCAGGCATCTGGCCCATTCCAGTTATCGCAGCTGGGCTCCTCGGCATAACGCACCAGACGGAAGCGCTGGCCGTCAAAGCGCCAGCGCGTCTGGATACCGCAGTCGGCAATCCCCCGCCCTAACGCCAGGGTGGTCAACTCACGCGTTTTCTCATCAAAGCGAGCGTTCATTAACTCCATTTCACTGCTACCGCTGGACGGCGTAAACGGCAGACGCAGCCTGACGCTACGGGAAGAAAACGGTTTTTTACGTGATACCAGCCAGGCCAGATCGACGGTGTTATAGGCCCCCGCTTCGCAACTGACGATCAGCAGCGCTTTGTCATCGGTAAGCGCAGTGACGCGCACTTCCCGACGGTTGGGGTCGAGCGAGCACTGGCTGTTATTCATCCGCCAGGTACCATAATCCAGCAGATCGTTCAGTTCGCTGTGGGAGAGCGGTGTCGGGGTGGGATTCACAACCGCCACCTTTTTCAGAGCCGGTGCGGGCGGCACGCTTAACGGCGGATCGTCACCTTTTTTAATCCAGGCGGTTTCACTGCCGACGCGCTTTTGCTGCGCATCGATAAACAACAGCGCCGCTTTCAGGCCACTGAGGGAGATCGCCTGCTTGCCATCACGCAGGGTTAGCGCTTTCCCTTCCTGGATATGCTTAAGAAATGCAGTGATGGTCGCAGCATCGTCCGTTTTCAGATGCCAGGGCGTTAACTGCCAGTGCTGGCGCTCCAGCGTCACGGGCACCCCATCCAGCAGCAGGCGCGGCGCAATTGCAGGCTCTTTGACAGACGGGTCTGAAAGACCGCCGAGATCGATACGTAACGAGGCATCGGTTTTCGCGCCAGCGCTGCGGCTAAGCGTCATCACCAGACCACGGTGTTCACCGGTGTTGCGTGCCAGGCAAAAATTCTGGTTATTGCAGGTCACCTGCCAGTCTGAGAATGATTGCTGTGCAGGCGCAGCCCACACACGAGGCGCGGGGAGCACACAAATCAGGAAAAAAATAAAAACGCAGTAGCGCATGAATGGCACAATCCCGGAACGAAAACGCTTAACTGGGCAGTATCTTCGTGTTCCCGCCGGGGTTGCTCAATCGGATTTATCGGATAGATTTATCCGAAAAACAAACTACATCCGTTCGAAAGAGGGATCCATCAGCCCGGTTGTTTGTAAATACTGCAGTAATATTACAGCCTTACCATCTTTAATTTCCCCGGTACGGATCATCTCCAGCGCCTGGACAAACGGTATCTCCAGCACCTCGATATCTTCATCTTCCACGCCACCGCCCTGATGGATACGATGCGCATCGCTGTATTCGGCAATAAAGAAATGGACGATTTCCGTCACGCCGCCGGGTGACATAAACAGTTCGAAAACTTTTTTAACCTCACCCACTTCAAAGCCCGTCTCCTCGATGGCTTCTTTGCGGATACATACTTCCGGCTCATCGTCATCCAGCAGACCAGCGCAGGTTTCAATCAGCCGTCCGTCCGGATTGCCATTGACCCACGTCGCCACCCTGAACTGGCGGATCAGCACCACGCTCTGCTTTTCACGGTTATAAAGCAGAATGGTTGCCCCATTGCCGCGGTCGTAAACCTCACGTTTGTGGCGGATCACGTCCCCGTTATTACGCGTTAAATCATAGGTGATGTTACGCAGGACAAAGTAATTATCAGAAAGGATTTTGTCTTTGATAACGTCAATTTTCAGGGTCATACGGGCTCCACAACACAATGAGTCTGCCTATATTACGCCGTGAACCCCGCTTTGTCGCCCACCCGATTTAATGCGTTTTTAACGCGCTGACGCCCAGCCAGTCGAGGATACCCTGCGCGGCATGTCGCCCTTCCGCCATGGCGGTGACAACTAAATCTGCGCCGCGTACGGCGTCACCGCCTGCGAAAATTTGCGGGTTAGAGGTCTGATAGCGATAGCGGCTCTCCACCGAGGCGATAATTCGTCCCCAGCTATCCGTCTCCACGCCCTGCGCCTGCAGCCACGGCATCTCGTGTGGATTGAAACCAAATGCCATGATCACCGCATCCGCAGGCATCACAAATTCGCTCCCCGCTATCGGTACCGGCCGACGACGGCCCTGAACATCCGGTTCGCCGAGTTCGGTACGCAGCATGCGAATGCCGTTGACCTGTCCGTCAGGTGCCAGAGTTAACTCCACGGGCTGAACGTTAAACTCAAACGCGGCGCCCTCTTCCTTCGCATTCTTCACCTCTTTTTTCGAGCCCGGCATATTGGCTTCATCCCGGCGGTAGGCGCAGGTTACCTTCGCCGCACCGTGACGTAACGCGGTGCGGACACAGTCCATGGCGGTATCGCCCCCGCCGAGCACCACCACGTTCAGCCCCCGGGTATCGATAAATGGCTCTTTGGTTGTTGCCTCAAGCCCCATCACGTGGCGGGTGTTTGCCACCAGGAAAGGTAACGCGTCATAGACGCCGGGCGCATCTTCATGTGCGATACCCGCTTTCATGGAACGATAGGTTCCTACACCAATAAACAGTGCATCGTATTCGCGTTGCAGCTGTGACAGCGGCACATCCTGTCCGACGTCGCAGTTCAGAACGAACTGGATCCCCATGGCCGTGAATATCTCCCTGCGCCGTGCGAGCAGCGATTTATCGAGCTTAAAGGCCGGGATACCAAACGTCAGCAAGCCGCCAATCTCCGGGTGCCGGTCATAGACCGTGACGCGCACGCCGCTGCGCGCCAGCACGTCGGCACAGGCAAGCCCCGCAGGCCCCGCGCCGATCACCGCCACACGTTTATCAACCGGCGTCACGCCGCTCAGATCCGGCTTCCAACCCATCGCCAGTGCCTGGTCAGAGATATAGCGCTCGATGTTGCCAATGGTCACCGCGCCCGAGATATCACGCACGGTGCAGGCGCCTTCACATAATCGGTCCTGCGGGCAGACGCGGCCGGTAATTTCAGGTAAACAGTTGGTCTGGTGTGAAAGCTCAACCGCCCCGGCGATATCCCCCGCTTTAACGCGTTCAATCCACTGGGGGATATGGTTGTGCAACGGACAGGTCCATTCACAAATGCTGTGTTCGCCGCACTTCAGGCAGCGCGATGCCTCACGCGCGGCCTGCTCTGCCCAAAACGGCAGGTAGATCTCCTGAAAATGGCTGACGCGTGCACTCGCGGCGAGTTTATCCGGCTCCCCGCGTCGCGGTGTGTTTCTCATCTGCTCAAGGCGGGTGTGCGGCAGGTCTGGCCTTACCGCCTCGCCGTGCCAGAGCTGCGCCTCCTGACGGGCGGTGCGCTGGCGGCGGGTTTTCGCCAGGTTATTCAGTACGGCGGGCGTCGCCAGGGTAAGCACCTGTGCCGGACAATTTTCGATGCAGGCCGGGCCCTGTGGGCGCGTGTGGCAAAGATCGCATTTATGCGCCGAGGCTTTTACGTTGTCCTTTTCGAGAGGCGTAACAACGATCTCCATCGTGCCGAACGGACAGGCAACCACGCAGGCTTTACAGCCAATGCATTTTTGTTGATTCACCTGTACGCTGTCATCGCATTTGCTGATGGCCCCGTTAGGGCAGCTCTGCGCGCAGGGCGCATTTTCGCAATGGTGGCAGGTTACAGGCGTGCTCTTCGCGCCAGATTTCAGGACAGTGATGCGGGGATGAAAATGGCGTTCGCTCAGCACGTGTTGTTCATCGTTGTGCGCCATCACGCAGGCCACTTCGCAGGCACGGCACCCTATACACTGCTGGCTGTTGGCCATAATAAAACGATTCATAACGACACCTGTTTTTGGTTCAATAACCTTATTCTTTATAGGAATATTGTATTTACCCACGGCGGCGCTATCAGGCAATGTACAAATGCCCAGGAAGCCGAACTATCTCCAGTGAACCTGTGGCAGATCAATTTTTTTCAGGAAGCTGTTCTGTGACCGTTAAACGACCCGTTTCCGGAAGCCTGGCCCGGGCTTTCATTTCCATTATCGTGCTGTCCGTTCTGACCAGCACCGTCGCACTGTTCACGCTTGCCAGCAGCCAGCGGGATGCAGAAGCCATCAATATTGCCGGTTCCCTGCGAATGCAGAGCTACCGTCTGGGCTATGAGATGCAACGCAACAGCGACGCCCTGGCGGCGCATCGCGAGAGCTGGCAGCAGACGCTGAGCGCCCCTGCGCTACAGAAGTTGAGCCGCTGGTACGTGCCGGACGATGTTAAGGCGCGCTATAAGCAGCTGCATCTGGCATGGCAGGAGATGGACAACCACATCGCTCGCGGCGATATCGGGTGGTATCAGGCCCACATTGAAGACTTTGTCGGCCGGATTGACGCCTTTGTGCTCGCCCTTCAGCACTACACCGAACATAAAATCCGGGCGGTAATTCTGATCTCCCTGGCGGGCGGGATGGGCATCCTGATCCTGACGATCTTTACCCTGCGACGCATCCGCCGCCAGGTGGTGTTACCGCTGAATAATCTGGTGGCGGCCAGCGAGCGCATTGAGCGGGGGCAATTCGATACGCCTGCACCGGATACCGCGCTGCCAAACGAACTGGGCCAACTTTCCCGGGCGTTCAACCACATGTCTGCCGAGCTGCATACGCTGTATCGCTCGCTTGAACACTCCGTAGCGGAAAAAACGCAGCATCTGAATGAGGCGCATCAGCAACTCGAGATGCTGTTTAAATGCTCTCAGGCACTGAATACCGGCCAGATAGACAGCCACTGTTTCCGGCATATTTTGCAGATAGTGCATGAGTACACGCAGATGAACTACCTGGAGTTGCGCACCAGCGACGACTGGCGGCTCAGTGAGGGTATCGAATCAAACGGGAGCCCTGTCCAAACGCTGCCCGTGCTGATGCAGGATACCCTGTACGGGGAATTACGCTGGCAAAGCGAGACGGGCCACGTTCCTCTGCCGCTGATGGAAAGCGTGGCGACAATGCTCGGACGCGGACTGTATTTCAACCAGGCGCAAAAGCACTACCAGCAGTTGCTGCTGATGGAAGAACGCGCGACGATCGCCCGCGAGCTGCACGATTCCCTGGCGCAGGTACTGTCGTATTTACGTATTCAGCTGGCGCTGCTGAAACGCGCTATCCCACATGAGAATGCCCCGGCGCAGACCATTATCACCGACTTTTCCCGCGAGCTTAACAACGCCTGGCATCAATTGCGGGAACTGCTTACCACCTTCCGCCTGACGCTTAACCACGCCAATCTGCCCGCGGCCCTACAGGAGTCACTGGACGGGTTACAGAGCCAGACGCAGGCAAAGCTGCACCTCGACTGCCGCCTCTCCTCGCTGGCGCTGGATGCCCAGAAACAGGTGCATTTGCTGCAGATCGTGCGTGAAGCGGTGTTGAATGCGATGAAGCACGCCCAGGCCAGCGAGATAACCGTCAGCTGCGTGACGTCTGCTGACGGCACCCACAGCGTCAGCATTCGCGATAACGGTATCGGGATTGGCGAAGCCAGCGAGCCGCCGGGACATTACGGGCTGAATATTATGCGCGAACGGGCGGCGAGACTTGGCGGAACGCTGCACTTTTCCCAGCCGCAAAACGGGGGGACGCTGGTGAGCGTGATCTTCCCGACAAACGGGGCCGGGAGGTAAATAACGGTAAAAGGTGAAGCGCAGAGAAAAGCGCATGATAATTTACACTATCTCCTTTATTTCTCCACGTTTGGTCTTCGTCTTGCCGCTAAAGTGATGCGGGCAATAAACAATAATGACGTGCAGCAAAACGAGGTCTCATTTTCATGGCGAATTTTTTTATCGATCGCCCCATTTTTGCCTGGGTACTTGCCATTCTGTTGTGTCTGACAGGTGTCCTTGCCATTACTTCACTTCCTGTTGAGCAATATCCCGACCTGGCACCACCAAACGTGCGCGTCACGGCAAACTACCCCGGAGCTTCAGCACAAACGCTGGAAAATACCGTCACGCAGGTTATCGAGCAGAACATGACGGGTCTGGATAACCTGATGTACATGTCCTCGCAGAGTAGCGCCACGGGCCAGGCGACCGTCACCCTGAGCTTTACCGCCGGTACGGATCCGGACGAAGCCGTACAGCAGGTGCAAAACCAGCTGCAGTCGGCGATGCGTAAACTGCCTCAGGCGGTGCAGAATCAGGGGGTTACCGTACGTAAAACCGGTGACACCAACATCCTGACTATTGCGTTTGTCTCTACCGACGGCTCCATGGATAAGCAGGACATTGCGGACTACGTCGCCAGTAATATTCAGGATCCCCTCAGCCGTATTAACGGCGTCGGTGATATCGATGCTTACGGCTCTCAGTATTCAATGCGTATCTGGCTTGATCCGAATAAGCTGAACAGCTTCCAGATGACGGCAACCGACGTGACGGATGCCATTAAATCCCAGAACGCCCAGATTGCGGTGGGACAACTGGGGGGAACGCCCTCCGTCGATAAACAAGCGTTGAATGCCACCATTAACTCACAGTCGCTGCTTCAGACCCCGGAGCAGTTTCGCAACATTACCCTGCGCGTAAATCAGGATGGTTCAGAGGTCCGCCTGGGCGATGTCGCCACAGTAGAAATGGGGGCAGAGAAATATGATTATCTCAGCCGCTTTAACGGTAACCCGGCCTCCGGTCTGGGGGTAAAACTGGCCTCCGGGGCCAATGAAATGGCCACCGCGCAGCTGGTGCTGGATCGTCTGGATGAGCTGTCGCACTATTTTCCCCACGGGCTGGAATATAAAGTCGCCTACGAAACCACCTCCTTCGTTAAAGCCTCTATTGAAGATGTGGTGAAAACGCTGCTGGAAGCGATCGCGCTGGTCTTCCTGGTCATGTACCTGTTCCTGCAAAACTTCCGCGCAACGCTGATCCCGACCATTGCCGTTCCGGTGGTGTTGCTGGGTACCTTCGCGGTGCTTTACGCGTTTGGTTACAGCATTAACACCCTGACGATGTTTGCAATGGTGCTGGCGATTGGCCTGCTGGTGGACGATGCCATCGTGGTGGTCGAAAACGTCGAGCGCATCATGAGCGAGGAAGGGCTTTCCCCGCGTCAGGCCACGCGTAAATCGATGGGACAAATTCAGGGGGCGTTAGTCGGCATCGCGATGGTGCTCTCGGCGGTCTTTATCCCGATGGCGTTTTTCGGCGGCACAACTGGCGCCATTTATCGTCAGTTCTCAATCACCATCGTCTCCGCAATGGTGCTCTCGGTGCTGGTGGCGCTGATCCTCACGCCTGCCCTCTGCGCCACCCTCCTCAAGCCGCTACATAAAGGGGAGCAGCACGGTCAGAAGGGCTTCTTTGGCTGGTTTAACCGCATGTTCAACCGCAGTGCCGCGCGTTATGAAACCGCCGTCGGCAAGGTGCTGCACCGCAGCCTGCGCTGGATGATGATTTATGTTGTGCTGCTGGGCGGTATGGTGTGGCTGTTCCTGCATCTGCCGACTTCGTTCCTGCCGCAGGAAGACCGGGGGATGTTCATCACTTCGGTGCAGCTCCCGAGCGGGTCAACGCAGCAGCAAACGCTGAAGGTAGTTCAGAAGGTGGAGCAGTACTTCTTTACCAAAGAGAAAGATAACGTGGTGTCGGTCTTCTCCACCGTCGGCTCCGGCCCGGGCGGGAACGGGCAGAACGTTGCACGTATGTTTGTGCGCCTGAAAGACTGGGACGCACGCGATACGAAAACGGGCACCTCGTTTGCCATTATCGAACGCGCGACCAAAGCCTTCTCCCGTATCAAAGAGGCTCGCGTTTTTGCCAGCAGCCCACCGGCTATCAGCGGTCTCGGCAGTTCTGCCGGGTTTGACATGGAGTTGCAGGACCATGCCGGTGCGGGCCACACGGCGCTGATGGCGGCACGCGACAAGCTGTTAGAGCTGGCCGGTAAAGATCCGGGTCTGACCCGCGTCCGTCACAACGGTCTGGATGACAGCCCGCAGCTGCAGGTCGATATTGATCAGCGTAAGGCGCAGGCGCTGGGCGTTTCTATCGACGACATCAACGACACGCTACAAACGGCGTGGGGTTCAAGCTATGTGAATGACTTTATGGATCGCGGTCGCGTTAAAAAAGTGTATGTGCAATCCGCCGCGCCATACCGCATGCTGCCGGACGATATTAACCGCTGGTATGTCCGCAACAATGCGGGCGGCATGGTGCCGTTCTCCGCCTTCGCCTCCTCGCACTGGGAGAGCGGTTCTCCGCGTCTGGAGCGCTATAACGGCTATTCCGCCGTTGAGATCGTCGGTGAAGCCGCGCCGGGCGTCAGCACCGGTACGGCGATGGACACCATGGAAAAGCTGGTGCAACAGCTACCCGCTGGCTTTGGTCTGCAGTGGACGGCCATGTCTTATCAGGAGCGGCTCTCCGGGGCCCAGGCTCCCGCGCTTTACGCGCTTTCGCTGCTGGTGGTCTTCCTCTGTCTTGCGGCGCTGTATGAAAGCTGGTCAGTCCCGTTCTCGGTCATGCTGGTGGTGCCGCTTGGCGTGATCGGCGCGCTGCTCGCCACCTGGATGCGCGGTCTGGAGAACGACGTTTACTTTCAGGTGGGGCTGCTCACCGTGATTGGGTTGTCGGCGAAAAACGCCATCCTGATTGTTGAGTTTGCCAATGAGATGAATGCGAAAGGCCATGAGCTGATGGCGTCCACGCTGCATGCCTGCCGTCAGCGCTTACGTCCAATCCTGATGACCTCGCTGGCGTTTGTCTTCGGGGTGTTACCAATGGCAACCAGCTCAGGCGCTGGCTCCAGCAGCCAGCATGCGGTAGGTACAGGCGTCATGGGAGGAATGATTTCAGCCACGATCCTGGCCATTTATTTTGTGCCGCTGTTCTTCGTGCTGGTGCGTCGCCGCTTCCCGCTCAAGGAACGGCCTGAATAAGATAGTGAAAATAAAAAAGGCGGCTCAGTAGGCCGCCTTTTTACTGTGTGATTAATTCACACTATGGTTATTTTACTTATTTAAGTGCTCTTGCAATTCTTACTGAATGTCATTTACGAAGCATGCCTTCGATAAAATCTTTCCAGTTCCCCAGTTCACGTTCAATCATAACAACCTCTCTTATTATTATGCGCATTCTACGAAAACGTATCATCATTGTGAAGACAATTTAACCGATTGCTGTGATTGTACCCCGTCTGCGCGCTGGATTTATGATAAATATGAACGGAGAACCTTAAATTTTGTGTGACGGCCAGCAATATTTTGAAATAACCCTACGCACGGGTGAGTTTTATTTTACCCGCTGAGTTTACAGGCAATTTATACCTGATGGACATCTATGCTTAAATGATGAAAGAATATTCAGCGTACAGGTGTGAGTTGAATTAAAAAGAGGTGTTAATCCAGAGCGTTTCTGAATGTGTTATATTCCGTTTAAGGATATATCTTCGAATTTACTGAACATTTAATGGTCATAAGAACAAAAGGATTCAACATGGTTGTCATGTACGGCATTAAAAATTGTGACACAATCAAAAAAGCCCGTCGCTGGCTCGAAGCTAACAACGTCGAGTACCGCTTCCACGATTACCGTGCCGATGGGCTTGATGCAGAATTTCTGCATACCGCCATTAACGAACTGGGGTGGGACGCGCTGCTGAACACCCGCGGCACGACCTGGCGCAAGCTGGACGAATCACTGCGTGCCAGCATCAAGGATGCCAACAGCGCAGCAAATCTGATGCTTGAAATGCCAGCAATCATCAAACGCCCATTGCTCTGCGCGCCCGGGCAGCCTATGCTGCTGGGTTTCAGTGAAACCCTTTATTCCGACTTTTTTCGTTGAGGTGTAGTTTATGTCATGCCCGGTCATTGAGCTGACTCAGCAGCTTATTCGCCGTCCTTCCCTTAGCCCGGACGACGCAGGTTGTCAGGCATTAATGATTGAGCGCCTGCGTGCCATCGGTTTTACCGTGGAGCGGATGGATTTTGGCGACACCCAGAATTTCTGGGCGTGGCGTGGCCAGGGCGAAACGCTGGCCTTTGCCGGGCATACCGACGTGGTTCCCGCAGGTGATGCGGACCGCTGGATCAACCCTCCGTTTGAACCAACCATCCGCGATGGCATGCTGTTTGGCCGCGGCGCCGCAGACATGAAAGGCTCCCTGGCGGCAATGGTTGTGGCGGCTGAGCGCTTTGTCGCCCAGCACCCGAACCATAAAAACCGTCTCGCGTTTCTCATTACCTCTGATGAAGAAGCCAGCGCCCATAACGGCACCGTCAAGGTGGTTGAGGCCCTGATGGCCCGCAACGAGCGTCTGGACTACTGTCTGGTCGGCGAGCCGTCCAGCACCGAGGTGGTGGGCGATGTGGTGAAAAATGGCCGCCGCGGTTCGTTAACCTGTAACCTGACCATTCATGGCGTACAGGGACACGTGGCGTACCCGCATCTGGCCGATAACCCAGTTCACCGCGCAGCGCCAATGCTGAGTGAACTGGTGAGCATTGAGTGGGACAAAGGCAATGAGTTCTTCCCGCCAACCAGCATGCAGATTGCGAACGTGAAGGCCGGAACCGGCAGCAACAACGTGATCCCGGGCGATTGTTTCGTTCAGTTTAACTTCCGTTTCAGTACCGAACTGACCGATGAGATGATCAAAGCGCGCGTTATCGCCCTGCTGGAAAAATATCAGCTGCGTTACACCGTGGACTGGTGGCTTTCCGGCCAGCCGTTCCTGACACAGCGTGGCAAACTGGTGGATGCGGTGGTGAATGCCATCGAGCACTATAATGAAATTAAGCCACAACTGCTGACGACGGGTGGCACCTCAGACGGACGCTTTATCGCCCGCATGGGAGCTCAGGTTGTCGAACTGGGGCCAGTGAACGCGACCATTCATAAAATCAATGAGTGTGTAAATGCCGCGGATTTACAACTGCTGGCCCGTATGTATCAACGTATTATGGAGCAAATCGTCGCCTGACGAGCGCTCTGAGAGGAATAGCGAATGGATTGGCTTGCAAAGTACTGGTGGATTCTGGTGTTAGTGTTTCTGGTAGGCGTATTGCTTAACGTGATTAAAGATCTTAAGCGCGTTGACCATAAAAAATTCCTCGCCAACAAGCCGGATCTTCCGCCTCATCGTGATTTTAACGACAAGTGGGATGACGACGACGACTGGCCGAAGAAAGACCAGAAGAAGTAATCCCCTCACCCCCAGCCCCTCTCCCCAGAGGGGCGAGGGGTGCCATGTTCCCTCTCCCCTTAGGGGAGAGGGTTAGGGTGAGGGGAAATAATCACATAAATTCAACAATATCATCATCGTCCGGCTTACCGCCGCTGAGCGCTTCATCAAAGTAGTGCTTCGGTACGGTATAGCGCAGATGGTCGAGCGCAAACTGCATGCTGCGATCGTCAATCGCATGACCCAGATCGTCAACGATATCCAGCGTCACATCCCCGCCTTCCCGGATCAGGGCTTCCTGGGCAGCTACGGCATGCGAAAGCTCAATCACCCGGTCTTCGCCACCGTGGATCAAGTGGATCGTTGTCTGCGTGGTCGCGCTCGTCGGTAGCGTCGCGAAACGGCCGTTAAAGGCAATCACGCGCGAAGCCAGACCCGGCTCTGCTTTCACGCTCTCCAGCGACATAATTGACCCCTGTGAAAAGCCAATCAGCGCGGTCGCGTCGGCACCGACGCCGCTCTGCTGCTGCCAGTAACGCACGGTTTCGATAAAGACCGGCATAATGGCATCAATACGCGCCTGACGGTTCTCTTCCGTCACGCCCTGAACGGAGAACCACTGCCGTCCGTCTGGGCCACACGGCTCCACGCCGCCGATACTGACAATCAGCGCCTCAGGAAAAACAGGTGCAAACCAGCGACCAATCTCTCCCATATTGACGGCGTTATCGCCAACGCCATGAAACAGCAGCAGTAACTGTTTAGCCGGTTTGTCGGGGCTTTGAACAACAAAATGATCGTGTTTCATGGCGGTCTCCTTAATTGATGACCTGGATTCTACGCCTTGCGGGGGGAATGACCATGCCACTTTACTGAAGAAGTCATTGAAAAAATTGCCATTGCAAAATGTCGCTTTTGAGCTGCTGACTGCGTGCTTTATCAAGACATTCAAGGGCCTGCGCCGTTTCAGCGCGTAATCTTGCCAGCACCGCTTTTCGCCCGGTGAGCGACAGTTCAGCACTGAGCGCAGCGTCCTCTCTTCGTGCCTCAATTTTACCGCGCAGGGCCGGAAGCGGCAGATCGACGGCGAGCAGCAAACGCGTCAATGCGGCAACGGACGTAGCAAAGGGCCGGTGTGCAAAGGCAAAGCCTGCCAGCTCCAGCCAGTCGTCACTATTAAGGGTAGCTTCCCACTCATCTGCCACCGGGATCTTTTCGCCATTCCACAATGATAAGACACGCGCATCGCGATGCAGGCGCAGCCGGGCCTGTTCACACAGACGATGCCCCGCCTCACTTTGCGGCAATAATGCCATTGCGGTATAGCAGCCGCTGCTGGCTTCGCGGTGGCTGCCCATCCGTACCAGCTCAAAGCCGCACTGCTGCCAGAAATGCCACAGCGCGTTGGTAAAGCCAAAGCTCACCGAGAGATAATCCTCCCCGCAGGCCTCGCGGATGAGCGCCCGGCCGATCCCTTCCCGTTGCCGGTGAGGGTGAACAGCGATGCGCGTGATCCGTCGACCTTTCAGCGTTGCTGCCAGAGGCGTGCCGCCATGCGCGGCCAGAGACTGCGCGACAAGGTTGCCGCGAGGTCGACGAAAACCCGCCCATACTGCGCGACTTAGCGCCGGGCTTAACCCGCCTTCGTCTACCAGCCACAGCGCGCCCGCAATGACCGGGTCCGTTTGCGCGACGGCAACGTGCTGACCGGGGGCGTCCATCATACGGCGCAGATCCAGCGGCGAGGTACGGTAATGAGCCGCACAAAGCAGCTCGTAGACACTCGCGGCGAGTGCAGGCGTGTGCTCCCATGCGTCGGGGGCCAGAGAGGTCAGTTGCACCTCTCCTTTCGGCTGCTGGTCGATGAGCGTGTCGTCAAACAGCAGCGTGCTGGCGACCACCCGCTCAAGCGGACATCCCGCAGCCCAGCGAACGGGGGTGGATAAGGTATAACGCTGCAGGGCGCTGAACTGCGCGCAGAATTTAAGCAAAAACCCTCTTCCGGTTCCTTCATACCCTTGTACCGTCGTGGTTAACAGTACCCGTGGAAAGCGCGCAACCAGCTTCTCCAGCACAGGGCCGGGTATGGCCGCCGCCTCATCGACAATCAGCCAGTCGGCATGGTGTGAGGAGGCCAGCAGCACATCCGGTGCCATAAAGTGAAAATGTTCACCCGCAAACCGTGCGATGACCTCCGTTGCTCCCTTTGCCGGTGCGGTGACAACTGCTCTGCCCTCAATGCTGTTCAGCAGCATGCCGGCAAGCGCCGACTTTCCCCGCCCGCGCGGGGCGGTAACGGCCGCAACGCCTTTCGGCATTGCACGAAGTGCCTGCAGGATCTCCGCCTGCTCGCGCTGGGGTGCACCGTTAGCGGGTTGCCAGTCAGGAGCATCAGGAAACGGAGGAAGGGTTAACGGCTGGTTTTGCTGCCAGACGATTGCATCGGGGTCGCGGGTAATCGTCTGACAAAAGTGGCGAATGAAATTCGGCGTGGGAATGGGTTCCGCGCTGTCGCTCCAGCGCAGGGAATCACTGTCGGGCGTGTCTGCCCACACCGCAAGCGGGGGAGCCAACAGCACCAGCAGGCTCCCGGCACGCAGCGTTCCGCTCAGGGCGGCAAAGGCTGAGACATCAAACCCGGCGCGGGCATCAAAAACAGCATGCCGGAACTCGCGCCCCAGCAGCCCGCTTATCTCCCGGGAAGGGTTTTCATCCAGCCACACCCAATCCCCGGAAAGCGTATCACGCAGCGCCCCGGCCTGCGCCAGGGACCACTGCGCATCACCGCTGAGCACCACCAGCCGACGCTGGCCGGTGCGCTCAAGCTGGCTAATCAGTTGGTCAAACGCCACCATTACATGGCTTTACCGAAGGTATTGCACTGCGCCGGGTCACCGCTGTCAAAACCGCGTTTAAACCAGGTGTAACGTTGTTCTGACGTCCCGTGAGTGAAGCTGTCCGGCACAACCCGGCCCTGGCTCTGCTGCTGGAGACGGTCGTCACCAATGGCCTCTGCGGCATTTAACGCCTCTTCCAGGTCGCCAGATTCCAGCACGCCCTGCTTCTGCATGCTGTTCCCCCAGACGCCCGCGAAGCAGTCCGCCTGCAGCTCCATACGCACGGAGAGGCGATTGACCTCTGCCTGCGAGACGTTTTGCTGAAGCTGACGAACCTTAGGCTCAATGCCCAGCAATTTTTGCACGTGATGCCCCACTTCATGCGCAATCACGTAGCCCTGAGCAAAATCACCGTCGGCACCGAGTTTGCGTTTCATGTCATCATAAAAAGAGAGATCGATATAGACGGTGCTGTCTGCCGGGCAGTAGAACGGCCCCATCACCGACTGTCCGGTGCCGCAGCCGGTGCGGGTCGCACCACGGTACATCACCAGCTTCGGCTGCTGGTAGCTGCGCCCCATTTTCTCAAACTGCTGGCTCCACGTGTCTTCAGTGGTCGCGAGAATAACGGAGGTAAATTTGGCCGCTTCATCTTCATTTGGGTTGATGGAGCGCTGAGATTGCTGCTGTTGCTGCAGCGGCTGACCGGTCATTAACCCGGTGAGATCGACCCCGTAGTAACCCGCAACCAGCACCACAATAAGTAGAATGATTCCGCCTTTTCCGCTGGGTAAACGGAAGCCGGGGCCACCCATGGAAGGGCCGCCACCGCTATCACCACGTCTGTCTTCTACATTGTCACTTTCACGACGCCCTTGCCAGCGCATAACTACCTCGAACTATTCCATTAATAATAGCTATGATCGTAGGCGGTTAACGGCAAGATTACCATAGGAAACAAAGGTAAGACGCCAAAGGATATGAACATCCTTTGGCGATGAGGGAGTTAGTCGAGCTTAACGCCTAAACGGTGAGCCACTGCTTCGTACGCTTCAATCAGGCCACCCAGGCTCTGACGGAAACGGTCTTTATCCATTTTATCCAGCGTTTCTTTGTCCCACAGACGGCTGCCGTCCGGTGAGAACTCGTCGCCGAGTACCACTTCGCCTTTGAACAGACCGAACTCCAGCTTGAAGTCGACGAGGATCAGGCCAGCATCATCAAACAGTTTTTTCAGCACGTCGTTGGCTTTGTAGGTCAGCTCTTTCATGCGCGCCAGGTTCTCTTTGTTCACCCAGCCGAAGGTTTCGCAGTAGGAGTCATTGACCATCGGATCGTGCATGGCGTCGTTTTTCAGGAACAGATCGAACAGCGGTGGATTCAGCTCGATGCCTTCCTCAATGCCCAGACGCTTCACCAGGGAGCCCGCGGCACGGTTACGAATGACGCACTCAACCGGAACCATATCCAGTTTTTTCACCAGACATTCCGTATCGGACAGCAACGCTTCCATCTGAGTCGGGATACCCGCTTCGGCCAGTTTGGTCATAATGAAGTGGTTGAACTTGTTGTTCACCATGCCTTTACGATCGAACTGCTCAATGCGTGCGCCATCCCCTGCTGACGTATCATTGCGGAACTCGAGCACCAACAGATCCGGGTTTTCCGTGCTGTATACGGTCTTCGCTTTGCCACGATACAACTCAGCTTGCTTCTGCATCTTGATTACTCCTGGTGTGATGATTTGTGTTCAAAACTGGGCATATTATGCCACGCACACGTTTGCGTAGCACGAAAATAAAAAGGGCTGGATTCACCAGCCCTCGTATTTATTTGCTGAATGCAGCCTGGAAGACCGCGACCAGCGCATCGTTCTGCGACTGGGTCAGCGTGTGACCTTTCGGATCGATAAACTGCAGGCTACTGCGGTTATCAAGGTCGCCTACCTGAATCTTGTAGTCGCCGGAAGCGAGCTGTGGATCGCGTGCGCCCAGCTCCTGCCATGCGCTGTCGGACAGCGGCTTATACGTTGCGGTTATGCTACCAGTTGAACGCGTGCTGTCGGTCACCTTCATGCCCACTTTCTCCAGCGTCGCTGGCAGGCGCTGCCAGGTCTGGTTGAATGGCGCACGAACAACCAGCATTGGCAGGCCGGTATCATCCGCGCCGCTCTGGACATCAAACGTCATGCCGTTGCGGTTCTGTGAGGCGTTAGCCGCGTCTGTGGCGTTCTTATCCAGACCCGCAGCAATCACGTTCAGCATTTCAGTGCTGTAACGCTGCATAGAGGCAGCATCCGCCACCGGTTTGCCCGCCTGCTCCAGGTTCAACAGCTTAACGGTAACCGCCTGCTGATAGCCCTGCGGTTTAACGGAGACTTGATAACGACCACGGTACTGCTGGTCTTCATCCAGACGGTTCCACTCGATCCAGTCGGTGGTTAACGTCTGGCTGGCGTCATCGCGCTTGTCAATCGTGTAGTTCTTCGACTGAATGACGCTCACCACCTGTGGCCACAGCGTGCTGCCACGTGCGCTTTCCACCATCAGAGACGCGGTATCACCGGTAAACTGGGTGCGCGCCCCGCTCACCAGCGCCAGAGGCTGTGCTGGCGGACGAATATCAAGCGCTTTGCCCACCGGGCCGCTGCCGTTGGTCACGGGGATATTATAATCGCCGTTCTGAATCGGCAGGATCATGCCAGCCGGTGCATGAAGTTCAGCAAGCGGGGTCGCATCCAGATAGGATTCATCACCGCTCACCTGGCGCTTGTAGCGCGAGTCTGAACTACAGGCAGCGAGCAGCATAACAAGCGAAACACTCGCAACCTTCGCCAGGCGCGACTTCTGTACTGAATAAGCCATCAAATCTCCCTAAACTTTACAGCAAACCGGCATGCTTCAGCGCTGCAGTGACGATTTCACGACCGTGGTCGGTAATCGGTGTCATTGGCAGACGCAGCGTATCGGTTGCTACAAGTCCCAACTCCTTACATGCCCATTTCACCGGGATCGGATTGGGTTCGACAAATAATTTATTGTGCAACGGCATCAGACGTTTATTAATGAGACGGGCTTCATCAAAGTGACCTGCCGCCGCCAGCTTGCACATTTCCGCCATATCGCGGGCCGCAACGTTCGACGTTACGGAGATCACGCCATGACCACCGAGCTGCATGAAGTCCAGCGCGGTCGCATCGTCACCGCTCAACAGGATAAAGTCGTCTGAAACCAGCTCTTTGATCTGATGAACGCGGCTTAAGTTCCCTGTCGCCTCTTTAATCCCGATAATATTTTTTACTTTCGAGAGACGACCAACGGTTTCCGGCAGCATATCGCAGCCAGTACGGGACGGCACATTATACAGAATTTGTGGCAAGTCAGTATGTTCAGCGATGGCTTTGAAATGCTGGAACAAACCTTCCTGAGTAGGACGGTTGTAGTAAGGGGTGACCGTCAGACAGCCAACAACGCCGCTGTCGTTAAAACGTTGGGTCAGGCTGATCGCTTCTGCGGTTGCATTCGCGCCCGTTCCCGCGATGACAGGAATACGTCCGTCAGCCAGTTCGAGGGTCAACATCACCACATCGCCGTGCTCTTCGTGGCTCAGCGTTGCAGATTCACCGGTAGTCCCTACCGAAACGATCGCCGAGGTTCCATTGGCGACATGGTAATCAATCAGCTTCTTCATGCTTGACCGGCAGACATTACCTTTTTCATCCATCGGTGTTACAAGCGCGACAATACTTCCCGTGAACATGAGCCATCCTCTGTGCGAACAAGAGCCTCAATGGTACGTTTGGAACTGTAATAAAAGCAAGCGACCTGAGGCCCTCAGGCGGTTGTATGCATGTTTTTTTTATGCTTTCCTTAGGAAGACTTAACCAAGCAAAGGAAGAACAGGTTTGACAACCTCATCACAACATTACCTGGTTATCACTGCGCTGGGTGCTGACAGGCCGGGTATCGTGAATACCATTACCCGCCACGTTAGCAGCTGCGGCTGTAATATCGAGGACAGCCGTCTGGCGATGCTGGGCGAAGAGTTCACGTTTATTATGCTGCTGTCCGGGACATGGAACGCCATCACGCTTATCGAATCTACCCTGCCGCTGAAAGGCGCGGAGCTGGATTTGCTGATCGTGATGAAACGCACCAATGCGCGTCCGCGTCCGGCCATGCCTGCCACCGTCTGGGTACAGGTTGAAGTTCCTGATTCCCCTCATCTGATCGAGCGTTTTACCGCGCTGTTTGACAGCCATCAGATGAACATTGCCGAGCTGGTTTCCCGCACACAACCGGCTGATGAGAGTGCCGTTCCTACCCTCTTTATTCAAATCACCGCCCACTGTCCTGCATCACAGGATGCGTCAAATATCGAGCAAGCGTTCAAAGCCCTCTGTACAGAATTACACGCGCAAGGCAGTATAAGCGTCGTAAATTATTCGCAGCATGAACAGGATGGAGTTGAGTAATGAACCCACTGAAAGCCGGTGACATCGCACCGAAATTTAGCTTACCGGATCAGGATGGTGAGCAAGTAAATTTGACCGACTTCCAGGGACAGCGTGTTCTGGTCTATTTCTACCCGAAAGCCATGACCCCGGGCTGCACCGTGCAGGCCTGCGGCTTACGCGACAACATGGACGAGTTGAAAAAAGCCGGCGTGGAAGTGCTGGGCATCAGCACCGATAAGCCAGAAAAGCTGTCACGATTTGCTGAAAAAGAGCTGCTGAACTTCACGCTGCTTTCCGACGAAGATCATCAGGTCTGTGAGCAGTTCGGCGTCTGGGGCGAGAAGACGTTTATGGGCAAAACCTATGACGGCATTCACCGCATCAGCTTCCTGATTGACGCTGACGGTAAAGTGGAACATGTCTTTGACGACTTCAAAACCAGCAACCACCACGACGTGGTGCTGAACTGGCTGAAACAAAGTGCCTGAAAGTGAGTGTCGGGTGGCGGCTTCGCCTTACCCGACCTACAAGATAAATGCAAAACGGCAACCTGGTTGCCGTTTTTAGTGTTTTCCCCCTCTCCCCCCGTGAGAGAAGGGCATCAGGCCGCACAAAAACTACTTCTCTTCCACCGCTGGCACATCCGGCCATGCATGGACGACGGCTTTAATCAGCGTCGCCAGCGGAATAGCAAAGAACACGCCCCAGAATCCCCACAGCCCGCCGAAAATCACCACCGATAAGATAATCACCAGCGGATGCAGATTCACTGCTTCTGAGAACAGCACTGGCACCAGCAGGTTGCCATCCAGGGCCTGAATAATCAGGTACACCGCGAAGCAACTCCAGAACTCGGTGCCCAGGCCAAACTGGAACAGCGCGACCCCAACAACAGGAATGGTGACCACAAATGCGCCAATATACGGAATAAGGACCGACAGCCCCACCAGCACCGCCAGCAGCAGCGAGTAGTTAAGCCCGAAGATCAGGAAGCCAATCCACGTCGCGACCCCAACCACAATCATCTCCAGCACCTTGCCGCGAATGTAGTTGGTGATCTGCTGGTTCATCTCTTCCCACACCTGCCCGGCCAGCCCGCGATTACGCGGCAGAATACGCCGCACGGCGTTGAGCATCTGATCTTTGTCCTTCACCAGGAAGAACACCATCAACGGTACCAGCACCAGGTAGACGGCGAGCGTAAGGAGCCCAACCAGCGACGCCAGGGAGTATTTCACCACCGAATCGCCCATGGTCATGATGCGGGCGCGCATGTTTTCGGCCATCGCATCGATGATCCCCGCGTCCATCAGCGCCGGATAACGACGCGGCAGCGTGGCGGCAAAATCGGAAAGCTTATTTAACATGCCGGGCATATCGCGGATCAGGTTGATCCCCTGCTGCCAGGCGACGGGCATGACCACAAACGCCATCAACAGCAGAATGCCAACAAACAGCACCAGCACGATGCTGGTCGCCCAGCGTCGGGAGCAGCCGATATTCTCCAGCCGCGCGGTTGGCCACTCCAGCAGATAGGCCAGCACAATGGCCACCAGCAGTGGTGCCAGAAGGCCGCTGAAGAAGAACAGAATACCGAACCCGGCAACCAGAATAACCAGCAAAGCAATGGCTTCCGGGTCGCTAAACCGGCGCCGGTACCACTGCATTAACATTTCGAGCATACAACCCTTCCCTGAATCGAATGACGGGAGTCAGAAGGTGAATTGTATCTAACTGTCACAAAAAAGACTTTCGCTTTTTGTATCGCTGTCACAATCCGCAAAAGCCTGATGAATGGGATTTTCTTCATGCCACAACACGGCTACACTCGCAGGGCAGTGGAGATGAACGATATGCGGGTTCATCGGTCAAATTAGCACATCCAAAATACAGGACAGTGGTTATGTTCAGGCAGTTGAAAAAAACAGTGGTTGCGACACTGATTGCCGCCGTAACGGTCGGTCAGGTGTTGCCAGCTTTCGCTGATTCGTCCGATTCATTGCCGGACATGGGCACCACAGCAGGAAGCACGCTCTCCATTGGTCAGGAGATGCAGATGGGTGATTACTATGTTCGCCAGCTGCGCGGCAGTGCTCCGCTGATCAATGACCCATTGCTGGTGCAGTACATTAATGGTCTGGGGATGCGCCTGGTCGCGCACGCCAACTCGGTAAAAACCCCCTTCCACTTCTATTTAATCAATAACGACGAAATCAACGCCTTCGCCTTTTTTGGCGGTAACGTGGTGCTGCATTCGGCGTTATTCCGTTACTCCGATAACGAAAGCCAGCTGGCGTCGGTCATGGCGCACGAAATTTCCCACGTGACCCAGCGCCATCTGGCCCGTGCGATGGAAGACCAGAAACGCAACGCGCCCCTGACCTGGGTGGGTGCGCTGGGCTCTATTTTGCTGGCGATGGCCAGCCCGCAGGCCGGGATGGCCGCATTAACCGGCACGCTGGCAGGCACGCGCCAGGGGATGATCAGTTTCACCCAGCAAAACGAACAGGAAGCGGACCGCATTGGCATCCAGGTGTTGCAGCGCTCGGGCTTTGACCCACAGGCCATGCCCAGCTTCCTGGAAAAACTGCTCGATCAGGCACGCTACTCGTCACGTCCACCCGAAATTCTGCTCACCCACCCGTTACCGGAAAGCCGTCTGTCCGATGCGCGTAACCGTGCCAATCAGATGCGTCCGGTGGTGGTGCAATCCTCACAGGATTTCTACATGGCGAAAGTGAGAACGCTGGGCATGTACAATTCCGGGCGCAACCAGCTCACCAGCGACCTGCTGGATGCCCTGGCAAAAGGCAACGTGCGCGAGAAGAACGCGGCGCAATACGGTCGTGCCCTGCAGGCGATGGAAGCCAGCAAATACGACGAAGCGCGAAAAACGCTGCAACCGTTGCTGGCCGCCGACCCGAATAACCCGTGGTATCTCGACCTCTCCACGGATATCGATCTGGGGCAGAAGAGACCTGCCGATGCGATTAACCGCCTGAAAGGTGCCAAAGAGGTGCGGACCAACCCGGTGCTGCAGCTTAACCTGGCGAACGCTTATCTGCAGGGCGGCCAGCCGGGTGAAGCGGCCACCATTCTGAACCGCTACACCTTCGACAATAAAGACGATCAAAACGGCTGGGATCTGCTCGCTCAGGCAGAAGCCCAGCTGGGCAACCGCGATCAGGAGCTGGCGGCACGTGCCGAAGGGTTTGCCCTGGTGGGGCGTCTGGATCAGGCCATTTCGATGCTCAGCAGCGCCAGTTCGCAGGTCAAACTTGGCAGCCTGCAACAGGCCCGTTACGATGCGCGTATCGATCAGCTGCGCGCGCTACAGCAGCGCTTCAAGCCGTACGAAAAGATGTAAAAAGGAAGAAAATATGACTGACGCGGTAAAAATCTACCATAACCCTCGCTGCTCCAAGAGCCGCGACACCCTCAGCCTGCTGAAATCCAACGGCGTAGAGCCTGAGGTGGTGCTGTATCTGGAGACACCACCAGACGCGCAGACGATCCGCCAGCTCCTTCATATGCTGGGCATGGGCAGTGCACGTGAGTTGATGCGCCAGAAAGAGGATCTCTATAAGTCACTTAACCTGGACGACCCGCGTCTCACTGAAGCTGAGCTCGTGCAGGCGATGGTTGACAACCCGAAGCTCATTGAACGCCCGATTGTGGTGGCAAACGGCAAGGCGCGCATCGGGCGTCCGCCGGAAGATGTGCTCGACATTCTTTAAGCCTCGCGCCGCAGCCCTTCCAGAAAGGCCTGCGGCGTACTTTCCCCCAGCTTTTTCTGCGCTTTACCCCGGTTGTAAAACTCGCACAAGGTCATCAATAGCACCCCCGCCGGTTCCACATTCACCCGCGGAATAATATCGCGTAAGGGCACCATCACCTGAAGTGCACTGCAGGTACGTTGATGTGCCTTCACCGCAATGTCGTTAACAGCCAGCGTCGCCTCAAAACCAAAAGTCTCAACAGATTGTATAGCAGCCGGACACGCCGCCAGCACCTCCTGCGTCCAGGTATTCAGTCGTTGAGGCGACAGCCCCGCATAAAGCCGGGCATAGCACCAGCCGCTCACCGGCTCTCGCGCCCAAAGCAGATGCTGCTCCCCGCCGTCGTCCATATGCAGCGACAAAGGCAAATGGTGCAGTTCCAGCGTATGGGGCGTAATACCCGCTTTCAGCGCCTTTTTCCCCTGCAAGGGGGCCCCTTTTTGCTTTGCAGCGGCCGGTTTGAGATAGCGGTTCAGGGTGGCGCGGGAAACAGCGATCCCCAGGACGTCGTTGACCATAAGCAGCAGGTCATCCAACGGCGCACCCAGGATGTCACGCAGGGCATTCACCAGCGCAACCTGCTCTTGTCTCATCGCTTTGTGTATCACTTTTGGCGTCGTATGGTTATCCGACACCTGGTCGCGATTGCGCCAGCGTCTGACGGTAGTGACCGAAATGCCCAGCTCTACAGCCAGCTCTCTGTCGCTCTTATCCGACTGTTGGAGATAGCGGCGGATGCGTGGCGTCGTGGTCGCATTGGCGTGCAGTTTGATTTCCATCGCAACAAACTCCAGAACTAATCTTATGAGATTTATAATACACCAGCGATTGCTTTGTGACCGATTTCACCTTTCGCACGCCGCGCTTCACTGATAATCCTCAGAGATAACATAAACAACACCTCTCAATCTTGTACGGAGTTCACAATGAACAATGTTCTGGGATTTCTTGAAGCAAAACTGATGCCGCTGGCGGCCAAAACGGCCCAGCAGCGTCATCTTGGTGCCATTCGCGGTGCCTACGTTTCATTCATGCCGTTTATCATCGTCGGCTCTATCCTGCTGGTGATCTCCTCCTTTCCCAATCAAACCTATCAGCAGTTTATGTCTCAGGCGTTTGGGGAAAGCTGGAGCGCGATTATCGAAATCCCGTTCAACGCGGTGTTCTCGACCATGTCGCTGTTTATTAGCTTCCTGGTCGCCTATCGCCTGGCTGAACACTATGGCGAAGACCGTATCTCCTGCGGCATTCTGGCGCTGGTCGCCTTTCTGATCCTGACCCCTTTTATCAAAGTGGCGGAACAGGGTGGCATCACCGTCATGCCGGTAGAGTGGATTGGCAGTAAAGGGCTATTCGTGGCGATGATTGGCTCTCTGCTTTGGACGGAGCTGTTCTGCTGGCTGAAGCGCAAAAAACTGGTTATCAGAATGCCGGATGGCGTGCCGCCAGCGGTGCAGGAGTCGTTCGCGGCGCTGATCCCTGCCCTCTTGGTGATGATCCTGGTGCTGATGATCCGCATCGGCTTTGAAAACACCCATTACAACACCATCCATCAGTTTATTTACGAGGTAGTGGCAACCCCGGTTCGCCACTACGGCACTTCCTATTTTGGCGCGCTGATGACGGTCTTCAGCATCACCATTCTGTGGTCAGTGGGCATTAACTCCGGTTCGATGATCAACGGCATTATTCGCCCGCTGTGGATGGAGAACCAGACCGATAACATCGCCGCCATTCAGGCCGGCGCCACCCCACCGCACATTATCACCGAACAGTTTTTTGACATGATCTGGATGGGCGGCGCAGGGGCCACGCTGTCGCTGGTGATTGCGATGCTGATTTTCGCCCGCAGTAAAAACATGCGCGAAGTGGCACGTCTGGGCGCGGGGGCCTCGGTGTTTAACATCAACGAGCCGATTCTGTTCGGCCTGCCGGTGATCATGAACCCGATCATGCTCATTCCGTTCAATCTGGTGCCGCTGGTGCTGGTCACCGTGCAGTACGTAGCAATGAAAATTGGTGCGGTCGCCGTCACCACCGGGGTGTTTATCCCCTGGACGCTGCCGCCTGTTATCAGCGGTTTTATCGTCACCGGGCATCTCAGCGGCAGCATCATGCAGCTTATCAACCTGCTGATTGGCGCCATGCTGTATCTGCCATTCATGCGTATCGTGGATAAACAGTACCGCGCCGCGGAGATTGCCGCCGTGACGCAAACCGACACCACCCTTGCAAAACAGGAGTAAAGCATGTGGGGAATTATCGCCACCTGGCGAATGGCGCTTGAAGGCGTCACCGAGTCGGCCTCTGCGCTGGCAGCAGGAAAACCGGTGGCTGCCGCGGTCGTGGATGCCGTTGCCGCCGTCGAGGACTTCCCGTTCTATAAATCGGTCGGCTACGGCGGGCTACCAACCGAAAATGGCGAGGTGGAACTGGACGCCGCCTACATGGACGGCGACACACTGGCGTTTGGCGCCGTGGGAAATCTGGTGGATATCGCCAATCCGGTACGCGTGGCGCAGGCGTTAAGCCGCCAGCGCTATAATAGCCTGCTGGTCGGCCAGGGCGCACGCGAGTGGGCATTGAGCCAGGGTTTTGCCGACAAAACGATGCTCACCGACCGGGCCATGCAGCACTACCGCAAGCGCTGCCGGGAGACGCTGGATAAAGGCTTAAGCCCCTACGATGGCCATGACACGGTCGGGATTATCGGTCTCGACAAACAGGGATCCATGAGCGTGGCGACCTCCACCAGCGGCCTGTTTATGAAAAAGCGCGGCCGACTTGGCGATTCGCCGATCATCGGCTCCGGCTTCTACTGCGACAGTGAAACCGGCGCCGCCACCGCCACGGGCGTGGGCGAAGATCTGATGAAAGGCTGCACCAGCTACGAAATTGTTCGCCGCATGGCGCAGGGGATGTCTCCACAGCAGGCGGCAGATTCCGTGGTGTTCGAGCTGGAAGACAGGCTGATGTCGCGCTTTGGCCGCGCGGGGGATCTCTCCGTGGTATGCATGAATAACAAAGGTGAATTTGGCGCCGCCACCAACATTAAAACGTTCTCCTTTGTGGTGACGACGGCACGCCAGCCGCTGACCGTGTTTCGCGCCGAACGCCTGCGGGAAAAAACGCACTATCAGGCGGTGGATGATGAATGGATGCAGGCCTATGCCGCACGGATCCGCGCACCGATTGAGGAGTAATGATGATGACGTATCAGCTGATAACCGCCCTTTCTGACGTAAAGCCACACGGCCACCTCATCGCCCGCAGCTCGTCTACGCTGTTGCCGGACACGCCACTGATTACGGAAATGCGCGGGCAAGATGCCGTTGCCGACACCCGTTTTGGCTGTGCGCCTTTTGCGCGCATCACGCTGGTGCCAGATGCTCTCTGGCAGGATAGCCTTACCGAAGGATTGCTTGCGGCACTCCGTCCGCTGCTAGCCACGCCCGTCAGCACTGACGTGGTCCTGGATGTCACCCGCATGGATGACGTTGTGCTGCAACAGGTCCTGCGTTTTCTTTTTAATCAATCGCACAGGCTTAGCGATCTGCAGCTGAAGAAAGCGGACGATGTCACTTTGCGCGTTGAGCACGTTACCGCCCTCTGCCTGCCAGAACAGCAGGCGCGGCTGGACGTTATCTTCCGCCAGCAGCTCGCCATTAGCCGTGGAATGGTCGCCGCACGCCGTCTGGCCGATATCCCCTCCGACCACTGCACGCCGCAGTTTATGGTGCAGGAGGCGCAAACATTGTGCGCGGCCTTCCCTGCCCTGCACTGTGAAGTGCTGGATGAAAAGCAGATCGTTGAGCAGGGTCTGGGGCTGCTTCACGCCGTTGGCAAAGGCGCCTCCTGCCCGCCACGACTGCTGGCTATTCACTATGACGGTGTTTCTGACGGCCCGGTGCGCTGCTATGTTGGTAAAGGCATTACCTTTGATACCGGCGGCCTGTGGCTCAAGGATGGCGCGGGCATGTACACCATGAAATATGACATGTGCGGGGCAGCGAACGTGCTGGGGCTGATGCTGACCGTTGCAGAGCTGGCGCTCCCCGTGCGCCTCATGGGCGTGCTGGCGCTGGCAGAAAACGCCATCGGCCCGGACGCCATGCAGCCTGGCACGGTAGCCAGAGCCTGCAACGGCACCACGGTTGAAATCAACAATACCGATGCCGAAGGCCGACTGGTGCTGGCAGACGCTATCGCCTGGGCCAGCCAGCGCCATCCGCAGGCGCGCTACATTATCGATATGGCAACGCTGACGGGTGCGGTGGTCAAAGCGCTGGGATATGAGCTGAGCGGGTTGATGACCCAGGACGAGCCACTGCGCCAGGCGCTGACGCAGGCAGGAAAACAGAGCGGAGATGAAGTGTGGTCCCTGCCACTGGATGCGCGGCTGAAAAAGCAGACCGACAGCGCCATCGCCGATCTGTGCAATACGCCGCCCAACAATGCGGCGATCAGTGCCTCGGCGGCGTGGCTGCTGCATCACTTCTGCCCGCCGACAATCCCGTGGGCGCATCTGGATATTAGCGGTACGGCGCTGTGGCGTGAGGGTGGCAGAAGCGTGGCCTCAGGGAGGCCGATTCCGCTGCTGGTTGAGCACCTGATGGGAGACCTCTAGCCGGGTAGCGGCTGCGCCTTACCCGGCCTACTCGATCCCGTAGGCCCGGTAAGCGCAGCGCCACCGGGCACAAAAACTCAAAGCTTCAGAATATCTTTCACAAACGGAATGGTGAGCTTGCGCTGGGCGGTAATGGAGGCGCGATCGAGCTGATCGAGCGTATCAAACAGCGTGCGCATTTCCCTGTCCAGACGCTTGAGCAGGAAGCGCCCTACGTCTTCCGGCAGTTCAAATCCGCGCAGTCTGGCGCGCAGCTGAAGCGCCTGGAGTTTGTCTTCATCTGACAGCGGTTGCAGTTTGTAGATTTGCCCCCAGTCGAGTCGGGAGGCCAGATCCGGCAGCCCCAGATTCAGCTGGCGCGGCGGACGATCGCCGGTGATCAGCAGCCGGGTTTTGCCCGACTCCAGGATACGGTTATAGAGGTTAAAGATCGCCATTTCCCACGGCTCATCCCCCGCCACGCATTCGATATTATCGATGCAGACCAGGGAGAGATGTTCCATTCCCTCCAGCACGTCAGGCACAAACCAGGTACGTTTATCCAGCGGTACATAGCCTACCGCATCCCCCCGCGCTGAAAGCTCAGCACAGGCGGCATGCAACAGATGACTGCGTCCCGCGCCTTCGCGTGACCAGATATAGATGTATCCGCTGTGATCCTGGCGCAGCACGTTCTGCAGTGCAGCCAGTAAAGAGGGGTTATCACCCGGCCAGAAACTCGCGAAAGTTTCGTCGTCAGGGAGATAGAGTGGCAGAGAGAGCTGTGCCGGTCCGTTCAGAAGTACCTCAACCAGATCTTACATAAAATCGGAACGGAGTTTAGCACGGAACCTGCCAGGAGAGAACCGGGCGGATCGTCCACCCGGTTTTACGATCAGTGTGACGCTTTTTCGCTTTCGTCAGCGTCCAGCACCACCTCTTCAGGGCGGATCACGGAAATCAGCTTGAAAATCAGGCTCAGGCCCACACCAACGATGGTCGCCAGCGCCATGCCTTTCAGCTCGGCCGCGCCGATGTGTACCTTCGCGCCGCTCACGCCGATGATCAGGATAACGGAAGTCAGGATCAGGTTCTGCGCTTTGCTGTAGTCCACTTTGGACTCAATCAGCACGCGAATACCAGATGCGCCAATTACGCCGTACAGCAGCAGAGACACGCCGCCCATCACCGGAACCGGGATGATCTGGATCGCTGCCGCCAGTTTACCCACGCAGGAGAGCAGGATTGCGATGATTGCCGCACCGCCGATAACCCAGGTACTGTAAACGCGAGTGATCGCCATGACGCCAATATTCTCACCGTAGGTGGTGTTTGGCGTGGAACCAAAGAAACCGGAGATGATCGTCGAGAAGCCGTTTGCAAACATCGAACGGTGCAGACCCGGGTCGCGGATCAGGTCACGTTTAACGATGTTCGCCGTCACCACAAGGTGGCCAACGTGTTCAGCAATAACCACCAGCGCGGCAGGCAGAATAGTGAAGATAGCAAACCATTCAAAGCGTGGCGTATAGAAGGTTGGCAGGGCAAACCAGTGCGCCTGAGCAATTGGCGTGGTATCGACAACACCCATCACGAAGGAGAGTGCATAACCCGCCAGCACGCCGATCAGGATCGGGATAATCGCCATAAAACCGCGGAACAGCACGGAGCCAAATACCGTCACGCCCAGCGTCACCAGTGAGATGATGATGGTTTTAGAGTCCGGCGACTGCCCATCAGCAGGCAGCAGGCCAGCCATATTCGCCGCCACGCCTGCCAGCTCCAGACCGATAACGGCAACGATGGCCCCCATCGCCGCCGGTGGGAACATCACGTCCAGCCAGCCGGTACCGGCCTTCTTCACAATGAAAGAGACAAGGCAGAACAGCACGCCGCACATGATAAAGCCGCCCAGCGCCACTTCATACCCCAGGGGCAGCAGCAGCAACACCGGCGAGATAAAGGCAAAGCTCGACCCCAGATACGCCGGGATTTTGCCTTTACAGATAAAGAGGTACAGCAGCGTCCCGATACCATTGAACAACAGCACGGTAGCCGGGTTAATGTGAAACAGGATTGGCACCAGCACGGTTGCGCCAAACATAGCGAACAGGTGCTGCAAACTAAGCGGGATAGTCTGTAAAAGCGGCGGTCTTTCACTCACCCCGATAGCACGGCGCGTCATAGTGTTTTCCTCTGAGATGGTTAGTTATGTGTGTTTTATTCAAAAAAAAGCCGACTTTCAAAGTCGGCTTATTTATCGTTATTCGATTATTTCGTACCAAAGATCTTATCGCCGGCATCGCCCAGCCCCGGGATGATGTACCCGTGCTCGTTGAGCCCCTGGTCGACAGACGCGGTGTACAGCTCCACATCCGGGTGTGCTTTTTCCAGCGCCGCGATCCCTTCCGGTGCCGCAACCAGCACCAGCACTTTGATGCTGCTGCAGCCTGCTTTTTTCAGCAGGTCGATGGTGGCAATCATTGAGCCGCCGGTCGCCAGCATCGGGTCAACCACCAGCGCCATACGCTCGTCGATGTTAGACACCAGCTTCTGGAAGTACGGAACCGGCTCCAGGGTTTCTTCATTACGGTAGATCCCCACCACGCTGATACGCGCGCTCGGTACGTGCTCCAGCACGCCTTCCATCATGCCAAGACCAGCACGCAGGATTGGCACCACGGTAATTTTCTTACCTTTGATCTGCTCAACCTGCACCGGGCCGTTCCAGCCTTCGATGGTCACTTTTTCCGTTTCGAGGTCAGAGGTCGCTTCGTAGGTCAGCAGGCTGCCGACTTCAGATGCCAGTTCGCGAAAACGCTTCGTGCTGATGTCATGCTCACGCATCAGGCCCAACTTGTGTTTAACGAGTGGGTGTTTCACTTCCACAATCTTCATTCTCTTTCTCCTCTGAGGTGGCGTCCGCAAAAAAATCGCGGGATTATACCGCTTTTTTCGGATTAGGCCATACCCATCTTGCTTGACGTATATCAAGCAAAGTGATTTAGAGACAAAAAAACCGGAGGCGAGACTCCGGCTTGGGTGCGGGGTTCTGCCCGGTGGCGCTGCGCTTACGCGGGCCTACGTGTAGTGTAGGTCGGGTAAGCGTAAGCGCCACCCGACAATTACAGGTTATCGCCGTTGCTCGCAATCACCTGCTTATACCAGTCAAACGACTTTTTCTTGCTGCGGTTCAGCGTGCCGTTCCCTTCATTGTCTTTATCAACAAAGATAAACCCGTAGCGTTTCTTCATCTCGCCGGTGCCGGCAGAAACGAGATCGATACAACCCCACGGGGTGTAGCCCATCAGATCCACGCCATCTTCCACCACCGCTTTTTTCATCTCGCGGATGTGCGCCGAGAGATAATCAATGCGGTACTGGTCGTTCACCGTGCCGTCGCTCTCCTGCACGTCAATCGCGCCGAAGCCGTTCTCAACGATGAACAGCGGCAGCTGGTAGTGATCCCAGAACCAGTTCAGGGAGTAGCGCAGGCCAACCGGGTCAATCTGCCAACCCCAGTCAGATTTCTGCACGTACGGGTTGGAGACCAGGCTCTTGCTTTCATCGTAATCCAGTTCCGGGTTGTCCGCCGTCGCTTTGGTGGCAAAGGACATGTAATAGCTAAAGCCGATGTAATCCACGCAGCCCTGCGTCAGCGCCGCTTTGTCTTCTTCGGTAATGTCCAGCGTGAAACCACGACGCGCAAAGTAGTTAAGCAGATGCTGCGGATACTTGCCACGCACGTGAACGTCGGTGAACCAGTAGCGACGATGCATTGCGTTCATCGCCATCATGATATCGTCAGGCGCACAAGTCAGCGGATAAATGGGGCACATGGCAATCATGCAGCCGATCTGCAGGGAAGGATTAATCTCGCGCCCGGCTTTTACCGCCAGCGCGCTGGCCACCAGTTCATAGTGCGCGGCCTGGAACATCACCGGCTCACGGTCTTCACCCGGCGCATACTTCAGCCCGGAGTTGGTAAACGGCGCAAAATCTTCGTGGAAGTTAGCCTGGTTGTTGATCTCGTTAAAGGTCATCCAGTACTTCACCTTATGCTGATAGCGCTGGAAAACCGCTTTTGCGAAGCGGACAAAAAAGTCGATCAACTTACGGTTGCGCCAGCCGCCGTACTCGGTGACCAGATGATACGGCATCTCAAAATGCGACAGGGTGATAACCGGTTCGATGCCGTATTTGAGGCACTCATCGAAAAGGTCATCGTAGAATTGAAGGCCCGCTTCGTTCGGCTCCAGCTCATCCCCTTTCGGGAAAATACGCGTCCAGGCAATGGAGGTACGGAAGCATTTGAACCCCATCTCCGCAAAGAGTTTGATGTCTTCTTTATAGCGATGGTAAAAATCGATGGCTTCGTGGTTCGGGTAGTTTTTTCCTGGCAGCACGCCGTCGGTGATTTCACGCGGCACGCCGTGGGCGCCAGCGGTCATAACATCGGCGACGCTTACGCCTTTACCGCCCTCTTTCCAGCCACCTTCCAGCTGGTGCGCGGCCACCGCGCCGCCCCACAGAAAACCTTCTTTAAATCCTGACATACTCTTTCCCTCATTCGATGTTGCTGATTGCTGACGGATACTGCTGTCTGAAGTGGTAAACCGCGCCGACAAGACCGGCCCGGTTGCCGTGGCTGACGACATCGGCGATATCTGCGATGCCAAACCACGCAAGATGGGTGCGAAGCAGATCCATAAACCCGGGCCGCTCCGCGATACCGCCGCCAATGAAGATGGTCTGCGGGTCGAACACATTCGCCAGGTTGTAGAGCCCTGTCGCAATGCCGTTAAGAAAATCATCCACCAGGCGGCGGCATACGGTGTCGCCTGCGTCATAGCCATCAAAAATGGCCTCGCCGGTGACGCTCTCAAGCGTCAGACCGTGAAAGTCGGCATAGCGCTTGCGAAGCGTGCGTAACGTACAGTTTTCATTCATGGAGTGGCGGGCAACACGTCTTGAGTCTGCCCTTTCCGTGAGCATGTAGCCGAACTCTCCGGCGCGAAAACGCGCCCCGTGAACCAGCCTGCCGTTGCAGAAAATCGCCCCGCCGATCCCGGTGCCGATGGTCAGTACCAGAAAGTTATCGATATCCTTCGCCTTGCCCTGCCAGCGCTCCGCCAGCAGCACGCAGTTAGCGTCATTCTCGACGGTGACCGGTAAACCCGTATGCGCCTCAAGCCAGCCTTTCATTGCGAACTGGTCGAAGCGCCGAATGGCCCCGCCCATCTCAATAAAGCCGGTATGCGGATTAACATACCCCGGCGCGCTGATGGCGATCCCCTTAAGCCCGGGATGGGCCGTTACCCAGTTCAGCATCTGCGCAAGAATGGCGTCACCGTCGCTGTTCCTGATGGCGGCCTTATCCGTTTGCAGTAGCTCTCCCTGCGCTGTCGCAATGCCCATTTTTAACGCGGTGCCACCGATATCAAATGCGGCGATGTTCATGGCCTTCATTCCTCCTAAATGAAACTGAAACCGGTTTCATTTCATGATGTTCATTCCCTAAACCGCATGCAAGCAGATCGCCGAAACCGGTTTCATTTTCGTGAACGGAGTCAAGTTTGCGCGCCGCCGGGGGCGGAGCAGAAAAAAAGATCCTCGCGCCGAGAATAGGCTCGCAAACGTTTGCCTGGACTGTTAGAATTGCGCCGATTTTTCTTACTAGCTATGCAATCGCGTGGGGACTTGAGCCGTGACCAACAAAACTTCTCTCAGCTACAAAGATGCCGGTGTTGATATTGACGCAGGTAATGCGCTGGTTGACCGAATCAAAGGTGTGGTGAAAAAAACCCGCCGCCCGGAAGTGATGGGTGGTCTGGGTGGCTTCGGCGCACTGTGCGCGCTGCCGCAAAAATATCGTGAACCTGTTCTGGTCTCGGGTACTGACGGTGTAGGCACAAAACTGCGCCTGGCGATGGATTTAAAACGTCACGACACGATCGGTATCGATCTGGTCGCGATGTGTGTAAACGACCTGGTGGTACAAGGCGCTGAGCCGCTGTTCTTCCTCGACTACTACGCGACAGGCAAACTGGATGTGGATACCGCAGCCAGCGTGATCAACGGTATTGCCGAAGGCTGTCTGCAGTCTGGCTGCGCGCTGGTTGGCGGTGAAACCGCAGAAATGCCTGGCATGTATCACGGCGAAGATTATGACGTCGCAGGCTTCTGCGTGGGTGTGGTAGAAAAATCAGAAATTATCGACGGCAGTAAAGTGGCTGATGGTGATGTGCTGATTGCGCTGGCCTCCAGCGGCCCGCACTCTAACGGCTACTCGCTGGTGCGTAAAATCCTCGAAGTAAGCGGTTGCGACCCACAAACCATCGAACTTGAAGGTAAACCTCTGGCTGACCATCTGCTGGCACCGACCCGCATCTACGTGAAAAACGTGCTGGAGCTGATTGAGAACGTGGACGTTCACGCCATTGCCCACCTGACCGGTGGCGGCTTCTGGGAAAACATTCCGCGCGTACTGCCGGACAACACCCAGGCGGTAATCGACGAATCGTCCTGGCAGTGGCCAGCGGTCTTTAACTGGCTGCAAACCGCGGGCAACGTGAGTTCTCACGAAATGTACCGCACCTTTAACTGTGGCGTAGGTATGGTGATCGCCCTGCCAGCGAGCGAAGCGGATAAAGCCGTTAAGCTGCTGACGGACAAAGGTGAAAACGCGTGGAAAATCGGTATTATCAAAGCTTCCGATTCCGAACAGCGTGTGGTCATTGAATGAAAAAAATCGTGGTGCTCATTTCCGGCAACGGAAGCAATTTGCAGGCCATCATTGACGCCTGCAAACAGAAGAAAATCAATGGCACCATTCGGGCAGTATTCAGCAACAAGGCCGACGCGTTCGGCCTTGAGCGCGCCCGGGAAGCAAACATTCCCGCGCACGCGCTGGAGGCCAGTCAGTTCGCCGGCCGTGAAGCGTTTGACCGCGAACTGGTTCAGGAGATTGATGCCTACGCGCCGGACGTTGTGGTGCTGGCGGGGTATATGCGCATCCTGAGCCCGGCGTTTGTCGGGCACTACGCCGGGCGTCTGCTGAATATCCACCCTTCGCTTCTGCCGAAATATCCCGGCCTGCACACCCATCGTCAGGTGCTGGAAAACGGCGATGAAGAGCACGGGACCTCGGTGCATTTCGTGACCGATGAGCTGGACGGCGGACCGGTGATCCTGCAGGCGAAAGTCCCGGTCTTTGACGGCGACACCGAAGACGACATCACCGAACGGGTGCAGAGCCAGGAACATGCCATTTATCCACTGGTGGTCAGCTGGTTTGTCGACGGGCGTCTGGCGATGCGCGACGGTGCTGCCTGGCTGGATGGCGTGAAACTGCCCCCGCAGGGTTACGCGGCCGAAGAGTAGTCTGTTCTGTCGGGTGGTGCAGCAGCGCGTACCCGACCAACAAAGCGCATTACCCGATATTCCCTTCTCCAACCTTCTAAAATCTCCAACAAAAAAATAACTGTCATACTTTTCTGGCACTGTTGGACATATCGTGGAAATGCTCGCCATAATAAGGACGAGACGGATTTACCACGTCCTGTGATTGAACTGGAGTGTGAGCTGTAATGGGTCAGGAAAAGTTATATATCGAGAAAGAGCTAAGCTGGTTAGCATTCAACGAACGCGTACTCCAGGAAGCGGCGGACAAAAGCAACCCGCTTATTGAGCGCATGCGTTTTTTGGGCATTTATTCCAACAACCTTGATGAGTTCTACAAGGTTCGCTTTGCCGAGCTGAAACGGCGGATCATCATCAGCGAAGAGCAGGGCTTAAACTCTCACTCTCGCCATCTGTTAGGCAAAATTCAGTCCCGCGTGTTGAAAGCCGATCAGGAATTTGACGGCCTCTATAACGAGTTGCTGCTGGAGATGGCACGCAATCAAATCTTCCTGATTAACGAACGTCAGCTCTCCGTTAACCAACAAAACTGGCTGCGCCACTACTTTAAACAGTATCTGCGCCAGCACATCACCCCTATTCTGATCAACCGCGAAACCGATCTGGTGCAGTTCCTGAAAGATGACTACACCTACCTGGCGGTGGAAATTATTCGCGGTGAATCCATCCGTTACGCGCTGCTGGAGATCCCGTCCGACAAGGTGCCACGTTTTGTGAACCTGCCGCCGGAAACCCCACGCAGACGCAAACCGATGATCCTGCTGGATAACATCCTGCGCTACTGTCTGGACGATATCTTCAAAGGCTTCTTCGATTACGACGCGTTAAACGCCTACTCGATGAAGATGACCCGTGACGCCGAATATGACCTGGTGCACGAGATGGAAGCCAGCCTGATGGAACTGATGTCCTCCAGCCTCAAGCAGCGTCTGACGGCCGAACCGGTGCGCTTTGTCTATCAGCGTGATATGCCAGACGCGATGGTGGAAATGCTGCGCGACAAGCTGACTATCTCGCGCTATGACTCCATCGTGCCGGGCGGTCGTTACCATAACTTTAAAGACTTTATTGGCTTCCCGAACGTCGGCAAAGCCAATCTGGTGAATAAACCACTGCCGCGCCTGCGTCATCTCTGGTTCGATAAGTTCCGTAACGGTTTCGATGCCATCCGCGAACGCGACGTCCTGCTCTACTATCCGTATCACACGTTTGAACACGTGCTGGAGCTGCTGCGTCAGGCCTCCTTTGACCCGAGCGTGCTGGCAATCAAAATCAATATTTACCGCGTGGCGAAAGACTCCCGCATCATCGACGCGATGATCCACGCCGCGCACAACGGCAAAAAAGTAACCGTGGTGGTTGAGCTGCAGGCACGTTTCGACGAAGAGGCCAATATCCACTGGGCGCGCCGTCTGACGGAAGCGGGTGTGCACGTTATCTTCTCCGCCCCGGGGCTGAAAATTCACGCCAAGCTGTTCCTTATTTCCCGTAAAGAGGGTGATGACGTGGTGCGCTATGCCCACATCGGTACCGGGAACTTTAACGAGAAAACCGCACGAATTTATACCGACTACTCGCTGCTGACCGCCGACGCGCGCATCACCAACGAGGTGCGCCGGGTGTTCAACTTTATTGAGAACCCGTACCGCCCGGTGAGCTTCGATTATCTGCTGGTGTCACCGCAGAACTCGCGCCGCCTGCTGTACGATATGATCGACAAAGAAATTGCCAACGCCCAGAAAGGTTTGTCGTCCGGCATCACGCTGAAGCTCAACAATCTGGTCGACAAAGATCTCGTGGACAGACTCTATGCGGCGTCCAGCTCCGGCGTTCCGGTTAACCTGCTGATCCGCGGCATGTGCTCCCTCATCCCGGAACTGGAAGGCATCAGCGATAATATTCGCGTCATCAGCATTGTCGACCGCTACCTGGAGCACGATCGGGTCTATATTTTCGATAATGCGGGAGATAAACAGGTCTATCTCTCTTCGGCAGATTGGATGACGCGCAATATTGATTATCGAATTGAAGTCGCAGCGCCACTGCTGGATCCGCGCCTGAAACAGCGTATTCTCGACATTATCGAGATTCTGTTTAGCGACACGGTGAAAGCGCGCTATATCGACAAAGAACTCAGTAACCGCTATGTACCGCGCGGCAACCGCCGCAAAGTGCGGTCGCAACTGGCGATTTACGACTATATCAAATCACTCGAGCAACCCGATTAACCTATGCCGATAAATGATAAGACCCCACGACCACAGGAATTCGCCGCGGTCGACCTTGGTTCTAACAGTTTCCACATGGTCATCGCCCGTGAGGTGGATGGCGCGCTGCAGATCATCGGTCGTCTGAAGCAGCGCGTACACCTGGCAGATGGTCTTGATGAACGCAGCATGCTCAGCGAAGAGGCGATGGAGCGCGGCCTGAACTGCCTGTCGCTGTTTGCCGAACGCCTGCAGGGCTTCTCACCCTCCAGCGTCTGCATTGTGGGAACGCATACCCTGCGCCAGGCGCTGAATGCCCCTGAATTCCTCAAGCGTGCGGAAAAAGTGATCCCCTACCCGATTGAGATCATCTCCGGTAACGAAGAGGCGCGTCTGATTTTTATGGGCGTTGAGCACACGCAGCCGGAAAAAGGCCGCAAGCTAGTGATTGATATCGGCGGCGGCTCCACAGAGCTGGTCATTGGCGAAGACTTTGAACCGCGTCTGGTGGAAAGCCGCCGTATGGGCTGCGTCAGCTTTGCGCAGATGTATTTCCCGGGCGGCGCGATTTCGCGGGAAAACTTCCAGCGGGCGCGCATGGCCGCCGTTCAGAAGCTGGAAAATCTGGCCTGGCAGTACCGTATCCAGGGCTGGAACGTCGCGCTGGGAGCCTCGGGCACCATCAAAGCGGCCCATGAAGTGCTGCTGGCGATGGGTGAAAAAGACGGTTTTATCACCCCCGAACGCCTGACGTTGCTGACCGAAGAGGTGCTGAAACATAAAAGTTTCGACGCGTTAAGCCTGCCGGGTCTTTCCGACGAGCGTAAAGCGGTGTTTGTACCGGGGCTGGCTATCCTGTGCGGCGTATTCGATGCGCTGGCCATTAAGGAGCTGCGTCTCTCTGACGGCGCGCTGCGTGAAGGCGTGCTGTATGAGATGGAAGGCCGCTTCCGCCATCAGGATATTCGCAGCCGCACCGCGCAAAGCCTGGCAAACCAGTACAACATCGACCGCGAACAGGCGAAGCGGGTGCTGGAAACGACCGTTCAGATGTACGATCAGTGGCAGGAGCAGAATCCGAAGCTTGCCCATCCGCAGCTTGCCGCCCTGCTGAAATGGGCCGCGATGCTGCACGAAGTGGGGCTGAACATTAACCACAGCGGCATGCACCGTCATTCCGCCTACATTCTGCAAAACAGCGATTTGCCGGGCTTCAACCAGGAGCAGCAAACCATGATGGCGACGCTGGTGCGCTATCATCGCAAAGCCATTAAGCTCGACGATCTGCCGCGCTTCACGCTGTTCAAGAAAAAGCAGTTCCTGCCGCTGATTCAGCTGCTGCGTCTGGGCGTGCTGCTGAATAACCAGCGTCAGGCCACTACCACGCCGCCCACGCTGAAACTCAAAACGGATGACCATCACTGGACGCTGAGCTTCCCGCACGACTGGTTTAGCCAGAATGCGCTGGTTCTGCTGGATTTGGAAAAAGAGCAGCAGTACTGGGAAGCGGTCACCGGCTGGCTGCTCAAAATCGAAGAAGAGAGCGCCGACGTCGCGGCGTAACGGCTCAGGCGTCCGCTACGGACGCCTCTGCCTCCAGCAGTGAATCAAGTGCCACCGGCCGACCTATCAGATAGCCCTGCACATAGTCGATACCGAGCGCGTGAACCGCGCTACGTATCTCTTCGGTCTCCACATATTCCGCAACCACCAGCATCTTTTTCATTCGCGCTAAATGGCAAATAGAGGCCACAATCTGGTAATCCAGGCTGTTGCTGACGATATTGCGAATAAAGCTGCCGTCAATCTTGAGGATATCTGCGTCCACGCTTTTCAGCCGCGCATAGCTTGCATAGCCGGTACCAAAATCATCTATCGCAATGCGTACGCCCATTTTTTGTAGCTGCCGGAGGGTATGCATCGCCTGCTCCGCGCTGCCGAAGGTACTGCACTCGGTCACCTCGAAGATCAACTGCCACGCCTCCACGGCGTATTTATTCAGCAGACGGCTCACCTCCAGCGGGAACTGCACCCGACAAACGGTTGAGGGCGCAAGATTAATGGCAAAGCGCTGGCCGGGCAGCCTGTCACGGTGTTCGGCCAGGAAACGCAGCGTGCGCTCCAGCACCCACAAATCGACCCGCGACGACAGGCCAAACTCCTGAGCGACGGGCAGGAACCGATCGGGAGTAAGTAATGCGCCGTCCGCATCCGGCATCCGCAGCAGCACTTCATGATAGCGATCGCCACGCAGGCCGCGAACGGGCTGCGCCAGCAGGGTGAATTCGTTGTTATCGAGCGCCTTTTGCAGGCGGCTCATCATCGCGATTTTATCCTTCAGGCTGCGCTGCAGATGGACAGCACCACGCTGCTGAAGGTTTTCCGGGTGGTTGGTTGAGAGCGACAGATCGGCAATAACCCCTAACTCCCCCAGCACCAGATAGAGATGGTTGACGGGTGAGCGCACATAGCAGTAGCTCATGCCCACTTGCGGCTGTAGCGGCATGCCATCCCAGATAAAACGGAACTGTTTGATATGCTCATCCAGGGTCTCGATTCGCTGCTGGTGCGATTTCGCGTTGAGTCGCACTGCCAGATCATACCCGGTAAGGTGATACACCCGCTCATTGGGCTGGAGTGTGCCATTAACCCACTGTGCCAGTTGCTGTTTGTATAAAATTCGCAGCAATACGCCATAATTTCGGCCCAGCACTTCCAGTTCAGGAATACGCAGTAAACAGAGCGCCGACCACGGGTTCCGGGCCAGATCGCGTAACAACGCCCGCAGGTTAGGCATATGGACAACCGGGTCGAGGAGCGCCAGCCTGCGGGAGCGCTTATTCACGGCACGCTGGCGGGTCGACAGCATCGACATATAGACCACCACAAACGAGAAGACCAGGTAGCTGGAAGAGGTGATCGCCAGTTGAATGTCGTAGCCCTGATTCACAGGGATATAACGGTAAAAATAGTGAATAGAGACCAGCAGGACCGGCGTCCAGATGAGGGATGTCAGCCTGTAACCAAAGCGCATCGCGCCCCAGAGCATCACCGGCATCAGGAGCGACAGCGTGTAGTTAGTGGTGAAGATAGAGCTGTTCTCATTCATTGGTATCAGCAGCAACAGCAGCAGCCCGCCCAGTATGATCAACCAGACCAGAAACTCGATGAGCGTCACCTTTTTATCTATCTGCGCGCGGCTCTGAGAAATCAATGTCCTGAAATAACGCGGATGGCGAATCAGCCGGATTATCAGGTAACTCAGCGGTACGCCCGTTAAGCCGCTGACCAGCAGCGCCTGATAGTTGATCAGCGTGTGAATATTAAGCGGGTTCAGCCCCGCCAGGCTCTGGCGACTCTCATACACGCCCAGATAAACCGCAAACTGAAACAGCACCAGAAACAGCGTTGCCGGACATAACACCTGCCAGAAAATGCGCTGCGCCATCAGCCGTATATCGCCGTAAGCCGTCATATTGCGTCTGGGGGCAAAGACGCGATAACCGCCCCAACTCAGCACTAAGGGAATAATAAAATGGAAGATCCCGGCAACGGTTTCAAACAGCCCAACTTGCGGGTAATAGCGAATAAACAGCGACAGCACTATTCCGGGAATAGCCCCAACGCCGAAAAACAGCATTAAGGTGAGCAGGAAAAAGAGCGACAGATAATAGAGTGCCACAATGCCGTCGCCCAGTTGCGTCAGGGTATTGGCCGCGCTCAGCACAGGCAGCAACACCACCGGTAAAATAAGCGGCAGCGCCCACCAGCGGTCTTTATTCTGTTTCAGGAAAGCAATAGTGTTCATAGATGCCCGGTTAAACCCCTTTCTCCTGAGGGAAAATGAAGACAGGCATCCGACCTGACGTACGTGCTGCCCGCTAACACCCGGGGCAAACAGTATGGAGGAGGGATTTTAAATACCACTGCGGTGAATCTGTTGACTTAAATCAAACTATTTAATTCAAAATTTCCTTTCCTCTGTTTTTTTCCGGTTAATTTTCTTCGTGTTATCAATATCGTAAATGCAATTATTATTTTTAATAACATCGGTTAATGTATATGTTGACGGTTATTTACACATCGCAGAATTGACCCACCCTTCCCGCTGTGCCTTAATATCCGCGTCGCCCAAAAGGGTATGTCCAGGAAAAACACAGTGAGTCAGGCCACACGTATGCGAAAACGACATCGATTTAACACTCGAATGACCCGCATCATATTGCTAATCAGCTTCCTGTTTTTCTTTGGCCGCTTCGTTTATTCCTCCATTGGTGCCTGGTATCACCATCAGGACAAACTCCAGTCGCAGCAAACGGGTCTGGTGGTCGACGCCCCCGTGCGCTAGTCAGAATGTCGGGCTTCCCTGCCCCCTGCAGTTAAAGCACGAATCCACCGTCAATCGTCAGGCTCGCGCCTGTCATATATCCAGACTCTTCTCCAGCAAGCCATGCGGCAAGTGATGCGATCTCCTCAGGCTGCCCAATGCGTTTTAAAGGGATATGTGCAGTGATCTGCTCCGCCATTCCGGCCGTCATATCCGTGGCGATGGGGCCGGGCTGGATATTGTTAATTGTGATCCGCTTCGGAGCCAGATCCAGCGCCAGGTTTTGCACCATGGCTGCCACCGCAGCTTTACTCATCGCATAAACGCTACTACCCGCATGCCCGGTTCGCACAGCGGTATTGCTGCCAATGGTGATCACCCTTCCCCCTTCCCTCATTCGTTTAACTGCCGCCTGCACAGAGAGGAAAACGCCGCGCACGTTCACCGACAGCGTGGCATCCAGATCGTCCACTGAATAATCCTCAAGCATGCCCAGCCGCAGTACGCCAGCGTTCACAACGGCAACATCCAGCCTGCCGTAATGGTTGATCGTGGCATCAACCGCAGCCTGAATTGCACTTGCATCTGCGCTATCAGCGTTAATCGCCAGCGCCACCCCGCCCGCATCAGTAATGGATGAGACCAGCGCATTAGCCCGGTCCGGACGTGATACCCATGTCACGGCAACGCGATATCCTTCCTTCGCCAGCCGTGCCGCTATAGCCGCACCAATTCCACGTGCGCCGCCGAAAATCAACGCAACTTTTTCACTATTCATGATGTTTTCTCCGGGAAATCTCCGCATCCGATGGATGCGCCTGAAGACACCATGCCAGCAAACTTCTCGTCATGCCCGGGGGAATTGTATCGCACTGTATCTCCCCCATCTGGCTTACGCATCGATACAAAAATCCCGCATCAGCAAACAGACGCGATACATAAAAATGGTCTGCTGTCTCTCGTGACATGACCCCACGAGGAGAGACCAAAATGATTCGCCAGCATCTGTTGCTTCCTTTACTCGCGCTAACGTCTTCCGTCTGCGCCGCGCCCCTGAGCGGCCTCAGCGCCGCCGACGTCAACGGTCCGGCTGCCGTTGCCCCGCTTGAGCAGCCCCAGCCACCCGCCAAGCTGATTGTCGATCCGCCGCTGGCAGGCCCGCTGAGTAAGGGGGCTGTCTTTATTCAGTACCGTGTTGAAAACCTGCGCATTGAACCTGTCTTTGGGCCCGACGCACTGAAAGTCACTCCGCGCATCGGCCATATTCACGTTGTGGTGGATGACGCGCCCTGGCACTGGGCGGACACCAGCGGTGAGCCGGTGATTCTGGTGGGACTGCCCGCCGGAAAACACAAGGTGACCATTATTCTGGCCGACCCGACGCATAAGCCTCTCGACCATAAAACCCTTGAATTCACCGTGCCGCCGCATGCGCCAGTCCACCATTTCTGAGGAGCCTGAAGATGAAAACATTATCGATACTGACGGCGGGTCTGCTGGCGATGTCGGCCAGCGCCTTTGCGCAGAGTGAAACCAGCGTGGTGCTGGTGCATGGCGCATTTGCCGACGGTAGCAGCTGGAACAAGGTGATTTCCCTTTTGCAGAAACGCCACACCGAAGTCATAGCCGTCCAGCTGCCGCTGACCTCACTAAAAGATGATGTAGCAGCCACCCGGCGCGCCATCGCTCGCGCACACGGGGACGTAGTACTGGTAGGTCACTCCTGGGGCGGCACCGTGATTAGCGAGGCCGGCAACGATGCGCGGGTGAAATCGCTGGTGTATGTGGCGGCGTTCGCGCCGGACGCCGGTCAGTCAACGGCAGAGCTGGCGAATAGCTACCCGACGCCCCCGGGGAGCGCGGGTATCGCAAAAACCGCGGACGGCTTTTTATACCTGCCGCCTGCGTCGGTCAGTAAGGACTTCGCACCGGATGTGAAACCGGGTGAACAACAGATCATCGCTGCCACACAGGGGCCAATAAAGGGCGATGCGTTTGGCGAAAAGGTCACTCGCGCGGCGTGGCACACTAAGCCGAGCTGGTATGTGGTAAGCAAGAACGACCGGATGATCAATCCTGAGCTTGAACGCGCGATGGCGAAGGCCATCCACGCGAACACCACCGAGGTCGCGGCAAGCCACGTGTCGATGGTGAGCCAGCCGGAAGCCATTGCCCGCACGATTGAGCAGGCGAGGCAGATGCACTGAAGACAATTCGGCCAGCGGCGCTGTGCTTGCGCGAGCCTACGGTTTCGTAGGTCGGGTCAGCGCAGCGCCACCCGACAAGAAAGGCCGCTTCAGCCCCCACTCTCTGCGGGATAATCCCGGTTAATCCACGCGTGGTCCTCTTCCCACGTGAACATCCATTTGCGCACCGGCCCGGCCATCACATTGAGGTAGTAGCTGTCATACCCCGCCATGGTTGCCACCGGGTGGTAGCCCTTCGGCACCATCACCACGTCACGGTTGTAGACCGCCATGCATTCATCCAGCGTTCTGTCGTCAGTGTAGACCCGCTGCATGCAGAACCCCTGCTCCGGGTTGAGGCGATGGTAATAGGTCTCCTCCAGATACGTCTCCTGGGGCGGATTATCCGTGTCGTGCTTATGGCTCGGGTACGAGCTGGTGCAGCCTTCGTTGGTCCAGACCTCCACCACCAGCAGGCTGTCAGCCGGTTTGTCTTCCGGCAGAATGTTGTGCACATAGCGCTGGTTATGGCCTTTGCCGCGCGCTTCAGCGTCGATATCCTGCGGTGCAATCAGCCGCGTCGGCCAGCTACCTTTACCCGGAGCGGCACAAACCGCCAGTTCCAGCTTCGTGAGCGCCTTCACCTGCACCGTCTCCTGCGGGGTAACGTACACCGCCCACGGCTTGATGCGCTCGAACGGGCTCATCCGCTCGCCAATATCGTTAAACTGCGCGGAAGGCGTGCTGATGGAGGCGCGCCCGGCCACCAGCACCAGACAGCGCTCTTCGCTGACGGCGGGTAGCGTCAACTGCTGCCCCTCCTGCAACTCATAGGCCTCAAAGCCAACATATCCCCACCCGGCGCGTTCCGGCGTGACGGACTGGGTCCGCCCTTCATCGTTCGGCTGTTGCCAGCGTGATAGCAGACGTGACATGTCACCTCCTCAGATAAGCCCGGCGTCGCGCGCCAGACGGCTCAGGTTGTTATACCCCAGACGGGCATAGGTCAGCGGATGGGCAATCGCAGGATCCTGCTCCGCCTCCACCACCAGCCAGCCGTGATAATCCTGCGCTTTCAGCTGTTGCATAATCGGCGGATAATCCACGCAGCCGTCGCCTGGCACGGTAAATACGCCGCTCAGCACCGCATCGAGGAAGCTGGTTTTGCGGTTTTTAACATCTGCCAGCACGTCGGCACGCACATCTTTGCAGTGAACGTGGTTGATGCGCGACGCCCAGCGCTGCGCCACCGCCAGCGGATCGGCCCCGGCAAAGGTCAGGTGACCGGTGTCCAGCAGCAACCCGACCTCTTCGCCGGTATGGGTCATCAGGTTGTCCACGTCGTCAGCAGACTCAATCACCGTCCCCATATGGTGGTGATAGGCAATCTGCACCCCCTGCTGCTGAGTGTAGCGGGCAAATTCCGTGAGCTTCTCGCCATACTCTTTCCAGCGTGCCTGCGGGAAGCGCGGGCGCAGATGCACCGGCGTCTGCTGCTCGCCGTGAATGCAGCCGCTCACCTCCGCAAATACCAGCACCTTTGCCCCCAGCTCACGTAGCAGCGTCAGGTGAGACTGCACGGCGGCAATCTCCTCTTCCACGCTGCGCTCCAGCAGGCGGCCGGAGTACCAGCCAGAGACCAGCTGCAGATCGTGACGCTGCAAAATGGGGCCGAGCAGGCGCGCTTCACGCGGGAATTTGTTGCCCAGTTCGAAACCGGCAAAACCGGCCTCTTTCCCCTCGCTCAGACAGGTCTCCAGCGGCGTTTCGGCACCAAGGGAAGGCAGATCGTCGTTAGTCCACGTCAGGGGGTTAATGCCTAATTGCACACTCATTGTCGTCTCCATTATGCGTGTCCGCGCTCGCGCCACCAGGCGATAAGCTGCAGGTAATTGTCCCGGATGCGCGCCACCAGCTGCGCATCGTCGATATCGTGTTTCAGCCATGCGCGGGAAGCTTCGCCAAACAGCGTGCGCCCCACGGCAAATCCTTTCACCAGTTCGTGCCCTGCCGCGGCGTTAAACCCGGCACGCAGCTGCTCGGCAGGCGCATCCAGCCCGAGGATCACCACCCCACGGCAGTGCGGATCCCGACGCCGGATAATCTCGCTCAGTGCCGTCCAGCCATCGGACGTCAGCGGCGGCAATTTCCACCAGTCCGGGTAAATACCCAGGTTGTAGAAGCGGGAGATGGCACGCAGATAAAGTTCATCGCTACGCGGCATGCTGGCGGGCAATATCACCTCCAGCAGCAGCTCATGCCCGGACTGGCAGCAGGCGTGGTAGACCTCGGCAATTTTCTGCTCCTGCTCCAGGCGCAGGCCGTGAGCATCTTCCGGGTGGAAAAAGACCAGGCACTTCACCACATGCTCCTGCGGCCAGCTGATAAGCTGGGTGCCGATGTTGCCGTGCTCCATCTCCAGCGGACGGGAGCCCGGCAGCTCAATGGGCCGCCCGATCCACCACCCTTCACCGGTAATGGCGTTGAGCGCGTCCTGACCAAACGTACCGTCACACAGCAGGCCCGCTTTGCCTGCCAGCCCGGCACGGCTCGCCGCCTCGCGGCTGGCCTGCAGGATCAGCTGCTTGAGCGCCGGAATACGTTTGAGCGACGCCCCGCACTGCAGTGCCATATCTTCAAGCTGACTGCGGTGATCGAACGCCATTACGCACAATTCCGGCCATTCGCGGCGACGGGTGGTGACCCGGTGCAGATGGTTCAGACGCGGGTCGAGATCCGGGCGTGGAACGAGCGCGGCGCGCGAGAGATAATCATCCAGCTCAATTTTGCTCGGCATCGCCGGGGCGCAGCCGTGGCGCGAGACCACCAGCGCGCCGCAGGCGTTGGCATAGCGGCACGCCTGCTCCCAGCCCTCGTCGTTCAGGTAGCCGCGCAGCAGGCCAGACATAAAGGCATCGCCCGCGCCGAGGACGTTCAGCACCTCCACGCGCACGCCGGTCACCGTCAGGCCGTCATCCAGACGGGCCGGAATGGCACCGGTATAGACCGAACAGCCAAGCGCGCCGCGTTTGCAGACCAGCGTGGCCTGACTCACGGCACGCACCTGCGCCAGCGCCAGCAGGGTGTCCGTGCTGCCGCCCGCAATGTGGAACTCCTCCTCGGTGCCGACAATAACGTCGAAGAGGTGCAGCACTTCCTGAAGTTCACGGGTGACCTGATCGGCCGCGATAAAGCGCGTTTCGCCGTCGCCTAAGGAGGTCAGCCCCCACAGCACCGGGCGGTAATCAATGTCCAGCACCGTACGCACGCCGTGAAGACGGGCGTAGCCCAGCGCCGTCAGCACCGCCTCGCGGGTCTGCGGATGAGAAAGGTGAGTCCCGGTGATGGCAAGACACCGTGCGGAAGCGATGTAGTTTTCGTCCACATCGCTGGCCGTAATGGCCATATCCGCGCAGTTATCGCGATAAAAAATCAGAGGAAAGGTGTCCCGGTCTTTAATGCCGAGTAGCACCAGCGCCGTGAGGCGTGTTTTATCGGTGATCAGATGGCTGGTATCACAGCCCACCTGATTTAGCTCTTCGCGCAGGAACCGGCCCATATGCTCGTCGCCCACGCGTGCCAGCATCGACGAACGTAACCCCTGCCGCGCCGTGCCGTACGCCACGTTGCCGGACGAGCCACCGAGATATTTAGCAAAGCTCGACACATCCTCCAGCCGCGCACCAATCTGCTGACTGTAGAGGTCTACCGCCACGCGGCCCATGCATATCACATCAAACTGCTTTTCCACGTTGATACCTCTTCAGACAATGTCATTCACGTTCAGCCAGCGGCCTTGCTGGTGTGAGAGTGCGATGGCGTCCAGCACGCGCGAGACCTTCCACCCCTCTTCAAAGTCCGGCCACATCGGTGCGTCGGCGGCAATGCCATCCACCAGGTCACGTACTTCCACCGTTTTTTGATCGTTAAAGCCAATACCGTGGCCTGCGCCCATACAGAACGCGCCGTAGTCCGGGTGTGCCGGGCCAACCAGCAGCGTGCGGAATCCCTGACGGTTGACCGGATCGTCATGCAGATAGAGCTTCAGCTCGGCCATGCGCTCCTGAGTGAAGCTGATGGCGCCTTTCGTTCCGGTGATCACATATGACAACCCCATCTTGCGGCCGCAGGCGACGCGGGAGGTTTCAATCACACCCTGCGCCCCGCCCGCGAAACGTACCATCGCGTGGGCCTGATCCTCGTTTTCGACGGCAATCATCTCCGACGACCCGGCCTTCGCCGGACGTTCCGGGACCACAATCTTCAGGTCGCCGCAAACCTGCTCAATCTCCCCCACCAGGTACTGCGCCATATTGACGATATGCGCCGCCAGATCGCCCAGCGCCCCCAGCCCGGCAGTCTCTTTGAAGCAGTGCCAGTGAATGGGCGAAAGCGGGTCGGCCATATAGTCTTCGTTGTGGGTGCCGTAGAAGTGGATCACCTCGCCTATTTCGCCGCGGGCGATAATCTCTTTCGCCAGCTGCGCCGTCGGGTTTTTCATGTAGTTGAAGCCCACCAGGGTTTTCACCCCTGCCCGCTTCGCAGCCTCGACCATCTCACGCGCGTCGTGGGCGTTCAGCGCCAGCGGTTTTTCCGAGTAAACGTGCTTGCCGTGGCGGATCGCCTCCAGCGCCATCTCTTTATGCAGATGGTTGGGCGAGCAAATATCCACTACATCAATGGCCGGGTCGGCCACCAGCGCCCGCCAGTCTCCCGTTGAACGGTTAAAGCCAAACGCCTGCGCGCGCTCTGCCGCCAGCGTCGGGTTTACCTCGGCCACCATCTCACGCACCAGCTTGCCGCGCAGGTTGAATACCGTAGGGGCCTGGGCATAAGCGATGGCATGCGCCTTGCCGATATACCCGGTGCCAATTAATCCAATACGAACCTCTTTCATCGTGATCCTCACAGTGCGCCGCGACGGCTCTTGGCGTAGGTGTCGAACGCCACCGCCAGAACGATAATTAACCCGGTGATAATCTGCTGGTAGTAAGCCGAGACGTTCATCAGCACCAGGCCGTTAATCAGAATGCCCATAATGATGGAGCCGATAATGGTGCCGCCGATGCGTCCGTAGCCGCCCATCAGCGAGGTGCCGCCAATCACCACCGAGGCAATGACGCGCAACTCAAAGGAGATCCCGGCCACCGCCTCGGCGCTCCCCAGACGCGCGCTGAGAATAAAGCCCGCCAGCCCCGCCAGACAGCCAATCAGCACATAGACGCTGACCAGTACGCGCTTCACGTTCACACCCGCCAGACGCGCCGCCTCCGGGTTGCCACCGATGGCGTAAACGAAGCGCCCCCAGCGGGTTTTGTGCAGCGCCAGATAACCGCCAACGGCGACGATGGCGAAGATCCAGATCGGAATGGAGATACCGAGCAGCTCGCCCCGTCCCCACCAGCGGTAGCCCTGATCGAAACCGGCGATTGGCGCGCCGTCGTTAATCACCAGGGTCAGGCCGCGCCAGATGGTCATCCCCCCGAGGGTGACGATGAACGGCGGCAGACGCAGGCGGGTGACGCCCAGACCGTGCAGAAAACCAATCGCCGTGCCCATCGCCAGACAAATCCCCAGCCCTATCAGCCAGCTCATGCCGCCCCAGGCGTTCGGGTCGACGGTGGTAAAGTTGTCGCCTTTAATCACGTACGCCGCGGTCATGGCGCACACCGCCAGAATGGAGCCGACGGAGAGGTCGATCCCGGCGGTCAGGATGACGAAGGTCATCCCCACGGCCATGATCCCGTAGATGGAGACTTCGGTCAGGATGTTGAAAATGTTGCGTTCAGAGAAAAAATTGCTGTTCTGCGACTGGAAGAAGATCAGCAGCAGGATCATGAAAATCAGGACCCCAAAGCGCTCGAAGAAGGCGATGGGATCGATGCGTCCGGCGCGTTTGACCGGGGCCTGCGTTTTAGAAATCATCTGCGTCATGAGAAACTCCGTTATGCCGCGTTCAGGGCGTTGTGGTTGATGGCCATCATCGTCATCAGCCGCTCTTCGTTAGCATCATCGCCATGGATCTCGCCGGTGACCCGGCCTTCGCTCAGGGTGATGATCCGGTCGGACACCGCCATCACTTCAGGCAGATCGGAGGAGATCACAATCACCGCCACGCCCTTTTTCGCCATGTCAAACAGCACCTGGTGCACTTCTGATTTGGTCCCCACGTCGATGCCACGCGTTGGCTCATCGACAATCAGCACCCGTGGGTTGAGCGCCATGCAGCGCGCGAGGATCACTTTTTGCTGGTTACCGCCGGAGAGCTTGCGCACCTCCTGCGCACTGTTGACCATTTTGATCTGCAGCGCCTGGCGGTAGGACTCAATCAGATCGTCCTCTTTGCGGGTATTGACGAACCAGCGCCAGTGCAGCAGTGACGAAAGGCAGGAGAGCGACAGGTTGTCGCGAATCGACAGCCCCAGAACCGCCCCCTCTTTTTTGCGATCTTCCGGCACCAGCGCCACGCCCTGATCGAGGGCATACAGCGGGTCGCGCGGCTGGTACGGCACGCCGTCAAGCTCAAAGCTGCCAGAGGTAAACGCGTCTGCGCCAAACAGGCAGCGGGCCACTTCGGTGCGTCCGGCCCCCACCAGTCCGGCGATGCCCAGCACCTCACCCGCGTGGACATGGAAGCTGATGTCATGCAGGGCAATACCGTGCGGATCCAGCGGCGGCTTTTCGCGGCTCAGCCCCTTCACGGCCAGACGGATGGGTTTATCCTCATGGTGGGTTTCGCTGGCGGGACGGCGGTTAAACGCCACGTCGCGCCCGACCATGAGGCGGATCAGCTGCTCTACGTTCGTTTCTGCCACCGCGCCGGTGCCGGTGAAACGGCCATCCTGGAAAACGGTGAAACGGTCGCAGAGCTGGAAAACTTCATGCAGGCGGTGCGTCACATAGATAATGCTCACCCCGCGGTTTTTAAGCTCCCGCACCACACGGTGCAGGCTTTCTACTTCGCTGTCGCTCAGCGCGGCGGAAGGTTCATCCATGATGATCAGCCTGGCGTTGAGAGTCAGCGCTCTCGCGATCTCGACCATCTGCTGCTGGGCCACGCTCAGGCGGGCAACGGGTGTGGTCGGCGCGACGTTCAGCTGCAGGTAATCGAGAATGACCTGCGCCTCCTGGTTTACCGCTTTTTCATCGACGATCAGGTTCCGCTTGCGCGGCTCACGCCCAAGGAACATGTTTTCCGCGACGGTCATGTTGGGCAGCAGATTAAATTCCTGATAGATGGTGATAATGCCCTTGTTCTGTCGTTCCACCGGGGAGTCATCTACCGGCAGCGTTTCGCCGTTGAACCAGATCTCCCCGCGCGTTTGCGGCTGCGCGCCCGCAAGCGCCTTCAGCAGCGTGGATTTTCCCGCCCCGTTTTCCCCCAGCAGGGCGTGGATTTCTCCTGGCCCGACGGTCAACTGGGCATTGCTCAGCGCCCAGACGCCGGAAAAGCTTTTCGCCAGCTCGGTCACTTTCAGTAAGGGTTGCGACATCAGTCTGCTCCTCCTCATGATGAGCCGCCAAAGGCGGCTCGGGACATATTAGTTACCGGCTTCACCGATACGCTCAGCCTGCTGCAGGTTCTCTTTGGTGATAAGCGTTGGCGGGTAGTCCGCGCCGGTGATGGCTTTCTTCTCACGCACGTTGGCCACCAGCTGGCTCATTGCCGTTTGCACCGCAAAGCCCGGGCGCTGATCCGCAGTCACCGCCAGCCAGCCGTCACGCACGCGAGCCAGCGCTTCAGGAACCGCATCAAAGCCGGTTACCAGGATTTCACCGGGCTTCACGCCCTGGCTCTGCAGGGCTTCAATCGCCCCCAGCGCCATATCATCGTTGGCAGAGAGGATCACCTGCGGGCGTTTCGGCAGTGACGGCAGAACGCTTTCTACAATGCGCATCCCTTCAGAACGCATCCAGTTGCCGGTCTGATCGGCGACGATCTTGTATTTATCGCCACCCGCTTTCAGGCTGTCGCGGATCCCTTTGGTGCGTTCGATGTTGGAAGAGGAGCCCGGCTGACCGGTGAGCAGAATGATCTCTGCCCCGTCGGGGAATTTGCTTTTCACGAAGTCGCCAATCGCCTGGCCGCCTTTGTAGTTATTGGCACCAAAGTGCGGCACTTTCTTCTGACTGTCGACGGAGCGGTCAAGGGTGACCACCGGCAGCTTCGCATCCTGAATTTCATCCACCGCGCTGGAGACCGCGTTCACGTCGTTCGGGGAGACGATGAACCCCTGCGCTCCGCGGGTGATGGCGTTTTCCAGGTCAGCCACCTGTTTTGGTGAACTGCCCTGCCCGTCCAGCACCTGCAACTTGACGCCCATCTCTTTTGCGGCTTTCACCGCCGTGCGCTGCATGTGAACTTCAAACGGCATCGCCAGGTTTGGCGTACTGAAAACAATTTGCTCGTTTTCGGCGAGGGCGGCCCCGGACGTCATGGCGATGAGGGCGGCTAAGATCAGCTTTTTCATTATTATGTCTCTCTGTGTAGGGTGGTTGTGTTTAGAGGACGATCTCGCGCTGGCTACGCAGCGACTCCAGCGCTTTATCCGCGAGGTACAGCGCACGTTCACCATCATCGCCGCTGCAGTCAGGCACCGCTTCGCCGCGCAATACCGCAACAAAGTGTTCCCATTCCGCGGCGTAAGCGGATTTGTAGCGCTGCAGGAAGAAGTGTTCCGGCAGCGCGCTGGTGCAGCCCTGTTTGCCATAGTGCTGCACCTGATTTTCAAGAATATTGCCCGCGCAGAGCAGCCCTTCAGAGCCGTGCAGCTCCAGGCGCTGGTCGTAGCCGTAAGAGGAGCGGCGGCTGTTGACGATGGTCGCCATTGCGCCGGAGGCATATTTCAGAACGATAAATGCGGTGTCGATGTCCCCCGCCTCGCCAATCGCCGGATCCACCAGGTTACTGCCCTGGGCATACACTGACACCGGCTCTTCACCCATGATGAAGCGCGCCATATCAAAGTCGTGAATGGTCATATCGCGGAACATGCCGCCAGAGACGCGGACATACTCCGCCGGTGGTGGAGACGGATCGCGGGAGATGATCAGCAGCGATTCCGGTTTGCCGATACGCCCGGCCTGCGCGTCGGTTTTCACGCGGCGGAACTGTGGGTCAAAGCGGCGGTTAAAGCCGATGAACAGCGGCACGTCGTACTCTTTGACTACTTTCAGGCAGTCGCGCACGCGGGCGAGGTCGAGGTGTACCGGTTTTTCACAGAAGATGGCTTTGCCATGACGGGCGGCCATTTCAATCAGGTCCGCATGGGTATCGGTCGCCGAGGCGATCAGCACGGCATGAACGTCAGGGTCGGTCATCGCCTCAATCAGGCTCTGCTGGCGGGCCTGGTACTGCGTGGCGAGACGGGTGGCAAATTCCTGATTCGGGTCAACCACGGACCAGAGCGTGGTCGCGCTGTGGCTGGCGATGTTAGCTGCATGTACCTGGCCAATTCGGCCAGCGCCCAGTAAAGCAATGTTAAACATAACGGCTCCCGGTGTTGGTGAATGCTGTGAACTAACGACCCTTTAAATAAAACATTTATTTCATTTTTATAAATAGTGAAAATTATGTTTTTGAGTGTGGGTTAACACTTTTGAGATGAATGAGATAAATTTTGTTATCAATCTCACAACATGGGAGGGAGGACATCTTCCCCTCACCCCGGCCCTCTCCCTCAGGGAGAGGGAGGGAAAACCGCACCGAACTATCCCCTCTCCCAGTGGGAGAGGGTAAGGTGAGGGGAAAAAGAAAAATGAAATGAAAATTTCGTTACGGCGGGAAATCTTAATACTGACGTGCTTTTTTCACCTGCGCCTGCGTCTGCGCCGCGGCTTCTCGCACGGCAGGAGACGCTGCTACCTGCGCATCGCCGGTTCGCCACCAGGAGGCGTAATCGTGGGTCATGGTCTTCGGCAGCACTTTGATGTCCAGCAGCGTCGGGCCTGGATGGGCGCGGGACGCCTCCAGCGCCGCCAGCAGGCTTTGCTCATCATGTACCCGCCACGCGCGACAGGCGTAGCTTTCCGCGTTTTGCGCGAAATCGACCTTCACCAGCGGCCCGTCAAGCTGCCCGGTCTGCGGGTTACGGTGGCGATTTTCCGTGCCAAAGCTTCCCATTCCATGTCCCATCTGCAGGTTATTAATGCAGCCAAAGCTGGCGTTATCAAACAGCAGAACGGTGATCTTAATGCCCTCCTGCACCGCGGTTTGCAGCTCGGAGTGCAGCATCATGTAAGAGCCATCCCCCACCATGGCGTAAACCGGTTGCCCGGGTCGGGCAAGCTTCGCGCCAAGCGCCGCCGCAATCTCGTAACCCATGCAGGAGTAACCGTACTCCAGATGATAGGTATCAGGCGTTTTGACCTGCCAGAGGCGCTGTAAATCTCCCGGCAGCGAACCGGCTGCGCCCACCACGATGGCGTTATCTTCAACATGCTGATTAATCAGCCCCAGCACCCGCGTCTGGGTCAGGCGGGTGTTGAGCGTCTCGCCATATTCCGTCAGTTGGGCATCAAGATGGCCCGCCACTTCCGGTGCCTCGTCCGGGCGCCACTGGCGCTCCCAGAGACGGCGGCACTCGTCGTGCCAGGCGGCTTTCGCCTGCGCAATCTCCTCTCCCCAGCCGCTGCGATACGCCCTGAGCGAGTGGGTTAAGGCCTGCAGTCCGGTCCGGGCATCGGCAATCAGCGCGGTGGCGTCAAGCTTCAGGGCGTCAAACTCGGCCACGTTCAGCAGCAGAAACTCGACGTCCGGGTGGGAAAAGAGCGCCTTGGAGCCGGTGGTAAAATCGGTAAGACGTGTCCCCACGCCAATCACTAAATCGGCCTGCGGCGCAAGCTGGTTGGCGGCCATTCCGCCCGTCACGCCCACCCCACCCATATTAAGTGGGTGGTCACTTACCAGCGCCCCTTTTCCGGCCTGGGTTTCGGCAAACGGCAGATGCAGCGTTTCGACAAATTCGCGCAACGCCTCATGCGCACCGGAGTAGCGTACACCGCCGCCGCACACCACCAGCGGACGGCGTTTACGCGCAATCAACGCCTGCGCCTGCGCCAGACGCTGCGGATCTGGCGGTCGACGCTCGATGTGATGCACGCGACGCGCGAAGAAGCTCAGCGGGTAATCCCAGGCTTCGCCCTGCACGTCCTGCGGCAAGCAAAGGGTTACCGCACCGGTATCTGCGGGGTCAGTGAGCGTTCGCATCGCATTTAACATGGCGCTCATTAACTGCTCCGGGCGATTGATGCGGTCCCAGTAGCGGGAGACCGGGCGGAAGCAGTCGTTGGTGCTGATGCTGAGATCGTGATACTGCTCGATCTGCTGCAGCACCGGGTCCGGCTGGCGGCTGGCGTAGATATCCCCCGGCAGCAGCAGCAGCGGAATACGGTTCGCCGTGGCGGTCGCCGCCGCGGTGATCATATTGGCGGCTCCCGGCCCGACGGAAGAAGTCACGGCGAAAATGCGCTGACGGCGATGCTGTTTGGCGAATCCCGTCGCCATGTGGGCGATGCCCTGTTCATTACAGCCCTGCATTACCTGCAGATGGCCCGGCTCCTGTTCCAGCGCCTGGCCGATGCCCAGCACGTTGCCATGACCAAAAATGGTCGCCACGCCCTCCACGAAGGGCGTTTCAATGCCATCAATGCTGACGTACTGTTGATTAAGGAACCGGACCAGCGCCTGGGCCATGGTCATACGTTCGGTTTGCATAAAACCTCCTGTCAGCCCAGCGTCGGCATGGAGAACGCAGCGCCTGTCTCCTGCTGCATTTCCGGCCAGCGTGCGGTGACGGTTTTCATTCGGGTGTAGAAACGCACGCCGTCGTTACCGTGAACGTTGAGTGCACCAAAAATCGAGCGCTTCCAGCCGCCGAAACTGTGGAACGCCATCGGCACCGGGATCGGCACGTTAACCCCCACCATGCCCGCCTGCACCTCTTCGCAGAAGCGGCGCGCGCAGCCGCCGTCGCGGGTGAAAATGGCTGAACCATTACCATATTCATGGCGGTTAATCAGATCCACCGCGCTGGCGTAATCTGCTACACGTACCACAGAAAGCACCGGGCCGAAAATTTCTTCCTTATAGATCGTCATCTCCGGGGTGACGTTATCGAACAGCGTCGGCCCGACAAAATAGCCCTTCTCGTGCCCCTGCACGCTAAAGCCGCGGCCGTCCACGCGCAGATTCGCCCCCTGCGCTTCCCCGCTGTCAATGTAGCCCAGCACCTTGCTGCGGTGCGCGGAGGAGATAAGCGGCCCCATTTCGTTTTCTGGCGTCTGGTCCAGCCCTGGCCCAACGCGCAGCGCGGCAATCTGTTTTTCCAGACGGACGCAGAGGTCATCGGCGGTTTTATCGCCCACCGCCAGTACCACTGAAAGCGCCATACAGCGTTCCCCCGCCGCGCCGTAGGCCGCGCCCATAATGGCGTTGGTTGCCATCTCCATGTCGGCATCCGGCATTAAAATGCAGTGGTTTTTCGCCCCACCCAGCGCCTGACAGCGTTTGCCGTGGGCGGACGCGGTCTGGTAGATATATTCCGCAATCGGCGTAGAGCCAACAAAGCTCACGGCCTGCACGCGCGGGTCGGTCAATAGCACATCAACGGATTCTTTATCCCCCTGCACCACGTTAAACACGCCGTCCGGCAGGCCGGCCTCTTTCAGCAGTTTTGCCAGCGCGAGCGCCAGAGAGGGATCTTTTTCTGATGGTTTCAGCACGAAGGTATTGCCGGTCGCCAGCGCAATCGGGAACATCCACATCGGCACCATCGCCGGGAAGTTAAACGGCGTGATCCCGGCGCAGACGCCGAGCGGCTGCATCAGCGAGTGGCTGTCCACACCGGTGCCCACGTTGGCAGAGTGTTCACCCTTTTGCAGATGCGGAATGCCACAGGCGAACTCCACCACTTCCAGGCCACGGGTCAGCTCGCCTACCGCGTCGGAGAAGACCTTGCCGTGCTCTTCGCTGATAAGACGGGCCAGACGTTCCATATTCTCTTCCAGCAGCGCTTTGAAGCGGAACATCACACGCGCGCGCTTAAGCGGAGAATGACGCGCCCACGCCGGAAACGCCTGCTGCGCGGCGGCAATCGCCTGCTCCGTTTCCTGTGCCGTACTCATCACCACCTGACGGATCTGCTCGCCGGTGGCCGGGTTGAAGATCGCCTGAACGCGCTGGCCTGAACCGGTGACACATTCGCCGTGAATAAAATTCGCTACCGTCTCCATCCTTAACCTCTCGCTGTTGATACGTGACTGTTACCTGAACACTGTGTACTGAACACTATATATGAAACAAATATTCCATTTTAAGTTGAAATAAAATAAATGATGATTATTGTGATCAAGGATGGATTTTTATGTTAACAGCCAACAACACTGACGCAGCGTGCGCTATTAAGGATTTTCAGGCGATGAAATGAGTGAAGTTTCTGTTTCATTTTTGCTGCCAGATGGATGGCCAACATTTAAAAGACGCGGTTTTGCGTTTAAAATCATAAGACTGTATTTGGGGGATAACATGACGACAGCAACCAGCCTGAACGAACTGCAACAGCAAATCCGCGATCGCTACGATAGCCTGAGCAAGAGGCTGCAGCAGGTCTCCCGCTATGTACTGGATAATACGAACAGTGTGGCGTTTGATACGGTTGCGGTCATTGCCGAGCGTGCCGATGTGCCACCCTCGACGCTGATCCGTTTTGCCAATGCCTTTGACTTCACCGGCTTCAACGAGATGAAACAGCTGTTTCGTATGAACCTGGTGGAGGAGACCGCCAGCTACAGCGATCGCGCGCGGCTGTTCCGCGAAATGGAGAGCGAAGCCGTGCCGGAAACGCCGCTCGATATCCTGCAGGAGTTTGCCCGCTCGAACGCGCAGGCGCTGCAGCAGTTGGCCGCCCGCGCCGAACCGGAGATGCTGGAGCGCGCCGTACAGCTTCTGGCCGACGCGGACACCATCTACATCGCCGGACTGCGCCGCTCCTTTAGCGTCGCTGCTTATCTCACCTATGCTTTAAGCCACCTGGAGTGCCGCCCGATTCTGCTCGACGGCATGGGCGGCATGCTGCGTGAGCAGATCAGCCGCATTAAGGCGCGCGACATTGTGGTGTCGATCAGCTTCTCGCCGTACGCGGAAGAGACGGTGATGGTCAGCGAAACCGCCGCCAGCGTCGGCGCGCGGCAGATTGTGATTACGGACAGCCAGATTAGCCCGCTGGCGACATTTAGCGATCTCTGCTTTGTGGTGAAAGAGGCGCAGGTGGATGCGTTTCGATCTCAGTCGGCAACGCTGTGCCTGGTGCAGTCGCTGGTGGTGGCGCTGGCGTATAGGTTGGGTGAAGGGAAGTAAGGAAATAAAAAACCCCCTGCGCAGGCAGAGGGTTTTGGTGTTAACTCAGAGGGGGATTATTCCCACTCAATTATTTACGATGAACATAACCAATTGAGTGATAACAACTTTTTCATAACTTATTTTCACCGTACCGTTTTATATACCGTCACTGGAAATCAGTACCATGAAAAATGCCATGTCACCTGGTCAATGAATCGTACTGCTTTTCACAGACTCGTCCGGCTTCGGCGGCCCGGTCAGCGTACTCTGCCAGTTGTCGGTTTCGCTCGAGAGATTTGCTGAGCACGTCGGCAAGCAAAACTCCGGTGTCTGCGGCTGACGCCCCAGCGCCGACAGTGGCGTTATACTGCCTGAGCCGCTCACGGATGGCAACGAGCTGTTGCTGCAACCTGCCAGCGCGATCGGCAGCATCAAGAGCATCATTGCGCGCCTGGTCGATCCTCTGCTGCGCTTCACGTTCATTGGTCGCTTTCTCCTGTTCATTCAGCGAGCGCAATTTTGCGTCGGCTGCTTTCTGATCTGCTTTCGCCTTCGCATACCCGGCGTCATACTGTCGGTCACCGTGGACATTCCAGGCAACCACACCGCTGACAACCAGCGCAGCAAGCATCACAACAATAAGCAACTGTTTCCAGTATGCTTTAACCAGTGACCAGATCATGACTCACTCACTGATACTGAACCGGTCATCAGAGGCAATTGCCGGTTGTCTTTGGCAACATTTACAGGCCAACGATAACCAGTTACACGGGAGCGCGAGAACGCACGAATATTGATGGCGTCGGACTGGTTACCACCAAGGACCATCAGGTCACCGTTCTGGTGCTGCCCGACCACAAATCCGACATGCCCGCCGCCGTCGCGACTGAATACCACCACGCATCCGTAAGTTGGCTCTCGAAGTCCGATACCCCAGTTGAGATAGGATTTTGCAGATTCGAAGCGAGTGGATTTGATTCCGACGCGCTCAAGCATCGACCCGACGTAAGCGGCACACCAGGGCGTTTCATCATCTTTAATTCCACCTCGTTTAATGTCCTTCCAGAACTGGAGGATTAACGGATTGTGGCGTGGGCCTTTAATCTCCATCTGCCCGATATGTTTTCTACCCTCAATAAGCCATGGTAATTCGTTCATGTTTACCTCGATATTTTGAAAATCTGTACGACGTTGCCGCGCGTCTTCAGAACGGCGGCAAACATGACAGCATTGATGATGACCTCCGATAAATCGGCGGTCATTGGCGTGTGATACCAAAGAGCGTAAGCGGCACGGACAGGAATGCTGGCAGCGGCCACAATGAGGAAGTAAGCGATCCACCCTCCCCATCTGCGATGTTGAGACCCATTACGGCGGAATGTACCGACTCGGATCGCTATACCAGAACAGATGACCGCATTGGCAATCAGCAAAAGCAACTCATGAGTTGTCATCGTCTTTTCTCCCCGGGATTAACTCGCGTGGATTGTCGGAACGGTGATAGAGCCAGATGCCAATACGAACTGCGACTATTGCTGACACGAACGCGCCAGCAGAGAAGACGATCCCTTTCTCGAAAGAGTCCTGCGTGATGGTAGGGATCAGGCTGGCTACGCCGATAAGAATTGATGCTGTGGGTTTGTAGAAGAGAAGGCCGCAGAGGAAGCTGAGCATCGACAGAAGCACCCGTCGGCGTATCGGGTATTCAACCGCTGAGGTAACAAAAATTACCGCACCGGCAAGAGCACCTAACGCCACCTCTGGCGGGACACCTGCGATTACCGCAGCAAGCGAACCCATACTAAGCCACTGATTTAATGACTCACTTGTTAGCCCGGCTGACATAATGACCACCGTTTACTGTGCATAACGAACCCCCTTAGTTGGTGAGTCCATCATACACAATAAACCATATATGGTTAACATCTAACAAGATTATTCTGAACAACTGACTAATGACAACAATAAAACATAATAATCAATAAGATATAATTACTTTACTTAAGTTATCATGCCTGCATGAAAGGTAACAGATATCACATTTTTGTTGTTTTGTTTGATATAATATTAATTATTACGCCAATTAAATTGACTTGGCATGAACCATAAGTAACATACTTAAATCTCAAAGTTTAGAAGGCTTTTCCGTAATGCAAAATGCGCGTAACTCATCACTT
>NZ_JAMJFW010000129.1:0-1566 GCF_023544405.1 Enterobacter cloacae complex sp. OE43NF | reverse complement strand
GTTCCCAGGGTTGCATCATCAGAAAAGATTCCTCTTTAACAGAGCAGGTACAGGGTTAGGGTTAAGGCAGAAGATGTTACAGATAAATAATCTTGCACTTTATTTCATTTGTCAAGCAAGGTAGGAAAAGTAAAATTGTTAGGAAATTGTCAATATCGACTCATGGCTGTTTATCAAATAAATGTGTACTTAAGCGTGTACTCAATCATCACTATAACAAATATAAATGATTATAAATTAATAGCTTGAAACAACACTCAACATTCAGATCCAACTATTCGGGTGGCGTCGACCGACGTCACCCATTACTATTTCTAATCCATTTTAACCCGTCTTTTCTCGCTTTGCCGCCATCAATCAACCTTCTCCACTATGGGTAGATAAAATTTTATAGGGCAAACCCGCTCACTTTAGAAAATCTCAATCGTGATCGTGCGCACAAAACGTTAACCTTCCCGGCTTCACACCGGAGGTTATATGCTGCTTCACACTCTTTATCTCATTGGCATCACTGCAGAAGCCATGACTGGCGCGCTTGCAGCCGGTCGTCGCCGAATGGATACCTTCGGCGTGATCATTATTGCCACAGCGACCGCGCTGGGCGGCGGTTCCGTGCGCGATATTCTGCTGGGCCATTACCCACTGGGCTGGGTGAAAAACCCCGAGTACGTGATTATTGTGGCGACCGCCGCCGTAGTAACCACCATTGTCGCGCCCGTTATGACCCATCTGCGTCGCCTGTTTCTGGTGCTTGATGCGCTCGGGCTGATTGTCTTTTCCATCATTGGCGCACAAATCGCGCTCGATATGGGTGAAGGGCCAGTTATCGCCACCATTGCCGCCGTGGTGACCGGGGTGTTTGGAGGCGTGCTGCGCGATATGTTCTGCAAACGTATTCCTCTGGTCTTTCAAAAAGAGCTGTATGCCGGCATCTCCTTCGCGGCAGCGGTGCTCTATATTGCCCTGCAGCATTATGTTTCGAACCATGATGTGGTGGTCATCTCCACGCTGCTGTTCGGCTTTACGGCCCGCATGCTGGCGTTGCGACTGAAGCTCGGCCTGCCGGTGTTTCACTACAAACACAGCGCTCACTAAGTTCAGAATCCCTTGATGTGCTGTTCAGCCAGCCACTTTGCCAGCACATCCACCTCCGGCGCGTGGAGCCAGTTAACGATTTGCCGCGCTTTCTCCTCTCCGGTCCCCGGCAAGGTCTGCCAGTCCATAGCGCTACGCTGGTGCATGGTCTGCCATGATAGCTCTCCGGCGGCTTTCAGGGTCGCCTGAGCCAGCGGAACACCCATCGCCATGATCCAACGAATAAAAGGCCGCTCGCGCACCAGATTAAACTGATGCCAGAGCGCCAGTCCGCGTGCAGCCGAAAACCCCGGCGTGGTTTGCAGCTGCGCCTGGGTTAACAACAGCCATGAGAAAATATGTTCAAAGCGATGTGCCTGCCAGAGCGCCCGCCAGCCTGACTCGCCTAAACCGGCAATATCCAGCCCCTGCTTAGAACTGAGCCACGTCAGCCGGGCAAAGAACTGCTCCATACATTCCGGTGAAGCGTAA
>NZ_JAMJFW010000128.1:0-1578 GCF_023544405.1 Enterobacter cloacae complex sp. OE43NF | reverse complement strand
AATTGAAGAGTTTGATCATGGCTCAGATTGAACGCTGGCGGCAGGCCTAACACATGCAAGTCGAACGGTAGCACAGAGAGCTTGCTCTCGGGTGACGAGTGGCGGACGGGTGAGTAATGTCTGGGAAACTGCCTGATGGAGGGGGATAACTACTGGAAACGGTAGCTAATACCGCATAACGTCGCAAGACCAAAGAGGGGGACCTTCGGGCCTCTTGCCATCAGATGTGCCCAGATGGGATTAGCTAGTAGGTGGGGTAACGGCTCACCTAGGCGACGATCCCTAGCTGGTCTGAGAGGATGACCAGCCACACTGGAACTGAGACACGGTCCAGACTCCTACGGGAGGCAGCAGTGGGGAATATTGCACAATGGGCGCAAGCCTGATGCAGCCATGCCGCGTGTATGAAGAAGGCCTTCGGGTTGTAAAGTACTTTCAGCGGGGAGGAAGGTGTTGTGGTTAATAACCACAGCAATTGACGTTACCCGCAGAAGAAGCACCGGCTAACTCCGTGCCAGCAGCCGCGGTAATACGGAGGGTGCAAGCGTTAATCGGAATTACTGGGCGTAAAGCGCACGCAGGCGGTCTGTCAAGTCGGATGTGAAATCCCCGGGCTCAACCTGGGAACTGCATTCGAAACTGGCAGGCTGGAGTCTTGTAGAGGGGGGTAGAATTCCAGGTGTAGCGGTGAAATGCGTAGAGATCTGGAGGAATACCGGTGGCGAAGGCGGCCCCCTGGACAAAGACTGACGCTCAGGTGCGAAAGCGTGGGGAGCAAACAGGATTAGATACCCTGGTAGTCCACGCCGTAAACGATGTCGATTTGGAGGTTGTGCCCTTGAGGCGTGGCTTCCGGAGCTAACGCGTTAAATCGACCGCCTGGGGAGTACGGCCGCAAGGTTAAAACTCAAATGAATTGACGGGGGCCCGCACAAGCGGTGGAGCATGTGGTTTAATTCGATGCAACGCGAAGAACCTTACCTGGTCTTGACATCCACAGAACTTAGCAGAGATGCTTTGGTGCCTTCGGGAACTGTGAGACAGGTGCTGCATGGCTGTCGTCAGCTCGTGTTGTGAAATGTTGGGTTAAGTCCCGCAACGAGCGCAACCCTTATCCTTTGTTGCCAGCGGTCCGGCCGGGAACTCAAAGGAGACTGCCAGTGATAAACTGGAGGAAGGTGGGGATGACGTCAAGTCATCATGGCCCTTACGACCAGGGCTACACACGTGCTACAATGGCGCATACAAAGAGAAGCGACCTCGCGAGAGCAAGCGGACCTCATAAAGTGCGTCGTAGTCCGGATTGGAGTCTGCAACTCGACTCCATGAAGTCGGAATCGCTAGTAATCGTAGATCAGAATGCTACGGTGAATACGTTCCCGGGCCTTGTACACACCGCCCGTCACACCATGGGAGTGGGTTGCAAAAGAAGTAGGTAGCTTAACCTTCGGGAGGGCGCTTACCACTTTGTGATTCATGACTGGGGTGAAGTCGTAACAAGGTAACCGTAGGGGAACCTGCGGTTGGATCACCTCCTTACCTTAAAGAACCTGCCTTTGTAGTGCTCACACAGATTGT
>NZ_JAMJFW010000127.1:0-1692 GCF_023544405.1 Enterobacter cloacae complex sp. OE43NF | reverse complement strand
CTGAACCGTGGTAACAGTCTTGTGCGAGACATGTCACCAAATCTGTCCTTTCAGTGTAGCCGCAGTCAGGCCACCACTTCAAGAACTCTCGATACATCTCTCGCACATCCTGTCTACCAGTGGCCGTTGTCAATGGCGATTAGTCGTGTCTTACCGGGTTGGACTCAAGACGATAGTTACCGGATAAGGCGCAGCGGTCGGGCTGAACGGGGGGTTCGTGCACACAGCCCAGCTTGGAGCGAACGACCTACACCGAACTGAGATACCAACAGCGTGAGCTATGAGAAAGCGCCACGCTTCCCGAAGGGAGAAAGGCGGACAGGTATCTGGTAAGCGGCAGGGTCGGAACAGGAGAGCGCACGAGGGAGCCATCAGGGGGAAACGCCTGATATCTTTATAGTCCTGTCGGGTTTCGCCACCACTGATTTGAGCGTCAGTTTCTGTGATGCTTGTCAGGGGGGGCGGAGCCTATGGAAAAACGGCCGCTGTGCGGCCTCTCCTTCTCCCCATCACGCGATCGCTCGGTTTTCTCGAGCTTTTATACGCATGCTCCTGCCGCTCGCCGCAGCCGAACGGCAGGAGCGTAGCGACTGAGTGAGCGAGGAAGCGGAAAAGAGAACATCCCTACATTGAGCACTGACGCTCTGAGGCCTCTTATGACGAAACAACAGAAAACAGCGCTGAACATGGCTAAATTCATCCAGAATCAGTCTCTGCTCCTGCTGGAGAAGCTTAACGAGCTTGATCTCGATGTCGAGGCCGACCTTTGTGAGGAACTCCACGATGATGCGGAGCATCTTTTCCGTACACTGTCCTCGAGACTGGATGCATTACAGGATGGTAACTGATGGCCAGAGTGTCTATTAGTGAGGCTGCCCGACTGACGGGTAAGAGTAGAACAACACTGCACAGGTTAATTAAAACAGGTGACCTGTCCACCTGTAGTGGTGAGCGCAATGCAAAAATGGTAGATACTTCAGAGCTTTTACGTGTCTTTGGTCCCTTTGAGCAACCGAAGGGTGAACACCATTCTGGACAGGTCTCCGAACAGCGTGATACAGCCTCTGCTGACCAGAGTGAACAGGTGATTCGTCATCTGAAACAGGAGATTGAACACCTGAATATCTTACTTTTGTCCAAGGATTCGCACATTGACAGCCTGAAACAGGCCATGCTCCTTCTTGAAAATCACCAGGCAAAATTAACTGAATCCCCGGCGCCATGGTGGAAATTCTGGAAAAAATCCTGACCCCGTCATGCTTCCGTTTTCCTCTCCGGCCATCCCGGGGAGTTCCTGAACCTTCCAAAAAATCGCCGGATTTCTGAACGCTCCTCACCACTAAAAATATCCACACACTACGCAAAATTAAAATTTTGCGGATTTGTATTTAATATCAGTAGTTTAAGTCTGTAAAATTTCGTTTTTTAAATTTGATTTATATAGATCCGACTCTATGACGACTCGTCATAGAGTCCCCGGCGAGTCGTCATAGAGTCGGTAACGACTCAGGACTATAAAAACAATGAGTTAATAACGACCCGACTCTAGACCCGACTCCCCGTTTGGTTGTTTTTTAGGCGTGGCGACTCTGGGTACGACTCTAGTGAAGAGTCGCCGGTGAATCGTGTGGTGAGTCGTTCGGTGACTTGCCATAACGTGATTGCCGGCCGTCGACGAACCGGATTCCTGAA
>NZ_JAMJFW010000126.1:0-1747 GCF_023544405.1 Enterobacter cloacae complex sp. OE43NF | reverse complement strand
CGCATGGCTACTGGCATCAACGAAAAGAGTAAACAAAATCCTCGTTTTCTTTACTCGTCTGACCGCTCAAAAAATGTACTTCGCGTACGTTCTCGTCCGGTTGGCCTTCAACCCCCACCGATAAATAACCGTCAATACGGCGCTCACTTAACGCTTACCTGATTTTATGGCGTGCCGATTACGGATTTTGTTGCTAACCTGCTTTGGCTTTTAACCTCAAACACAGCTCTTATTTGAAAAAGGAATATTATGATGGATTTTGTATATGCCCATAACACTGCAATTGGCTTTTTGCTGTTGTTTGTCAGCTTAGTCTCGCTAGTCACTGTTGTTGCTGGGGAGCATGAAACTAAGCCTGCCATCAGTCTATATTGCGCTTTTTTCGTCTTTTTAGTGGCTGGCATTCTTCTGGTTGGGCGTTAAGCTCGACATTAGCATCATAGCCTGATCGTGATGGTTGATTGACGTGGCGGGGATGTGCAGCGTATCTTCTTTCCCTAAACGAAAAAACCCGCGTTCTCAGGCGCGGGCTTTGACGGGCTAACCAGTTTTCTCAGGACTGATTAGCCAGGTAGCGTGTTCTAGGGGAACAACGTCACCAAATCAGTGATCTCAGTGTAGCCGCAGTTAGGCGCATACTTCAAGACCTCTCGACCTATTCCCCTGCATGAACACGCTACCGCATAGGCTGTTGCCTTTTAGCGGCGCTTTGCCGTGTCTGACGAACTGGAAGCATGAGTTTGTCATAGTCGGGGTTTGAAGCCCAATGGAGCGGAAATGTACGCTAAGAACCTAACTGCATGATTTTAGGTCTATGAAGTCGTGGCGTTGTTCGTCAGGTTTACGTTGATTTGATTACCGGGTTTATTAACACTGAAAGTACCTGAAACCGCATGGCTACTGGCATCAACGAAAAGAGTAAACAAATCCTCGTTTTCTTTACTCGTCTGACCGCTCAAAAAATGTACTTCGCGTGCGTTCTCGTCCGGTTGGCCTTCAACCCCCGCTAACGGCCAGTACCATTTCAACTGAGGTTGGTGACGGGAAGCAGTACGGTAGTAGTCGTGATTTTACTGCGGCACCAGTGCTGGTACCCGTCAGTACAGCACTGGTGGCCGGACAACATTGCTGGGCATCAGCAAACGAGGTAACAAAAAGATTCGAACATTGCTTTTAGTCAAAAAAATGCAGACTCAGCTGCATTTTGCGCATGCGCAAAACATTTAGTTCCTGTGCTGATATCGCGTACCTGGATATTCCGTTCCCCTTAATTGCCGTGAGTAGAAGTTATCGAGGTTGTTAACCGCCTTTCGCGGATCTAAATCAGGTACATTATTCCAGTCAACGGAATGGCTAACGCCAGCCACATCATCATCATTGAGGTTTTTTTTAGCATTAGTTTCAGCAATATCCCGCCTGAATTCCCGCCAGATATGCTTCATGTCATCAATAAAGTTTCTGGTCCAGTTTTTCATTGCGACCTCCCGTACACAATGGTTTGTCTCTCAGATTTTAATTCTCCAGTCATAAAATATCCCTACACTTCGTATATCACTTAACTGTTACATACCTGATGGTGGCATTCAGCGCTTATAGAGCCTAATCCAATCGATGGTCTCGATAAACTGGTCGTTATCCAGTTCCGCGCAGTTCGCAAAAATTGCTTCAGCTACGCGTCCCTGACACTTTTCAGGGCACTGTTGCAAAGTTAGCGATGAGGCAGCCTTTTGTCTTATTCAAAGGCCTT
>NZ_JAMJFW010000125.1:0-1778 GCF_023544405.1 Enterobacter cloacae complex sp. OE43NF | reverse complement strand
AACACATAATCACTACAAACGGAGACATGAAGATGCTGAGAGGTAAAAGAGCCGTCATTACTGGCGGCGGCGGGGGATTTGGACAGGCGTTGTGCGTGTGGTTGGCACGAGAAGGCGTCGAGGTGGATTTTTGCGCGCGGCGCGCTGATGATATTCAAAACACCTGCAGCATCATCACTGCTGAAGGCGGCATGGCAAAAGGGTATCTCTGTGATTTAACCCAACCTGATTCCATTTCTCAGTTTTCTTCACAGCTGTTAACGTCAGACAAGCCTGTAGACATTTTAATCCTCAATGCTGCTCAGTGGTTGTCAGGAAGGTTTGACGATCAGCCAGACACAGAAATTATCAATACCATCAGTTCAGGTCTGACTGGTTCGATTCTCTTGACTCAGGCATTACTGCCCGGATTAAGACGTTCAGCCAGCGCTGATATCATCTCGATTATCTCTACCTGTGGGATCCCGAATTTCACCGATTCAATTGCGCATCCCGCTTTTTTCGCCAGTAAACATGGGCTGAGCGGGTTTATAACGAAACTGTCGCGGCAAATGTCTGAAGAAAACATACGTGTTACTGGTCTGTATCCACCCGATTTCGAAAATACCGGATTAGAGCCAGCTTTTGATGATCAATCCAGAATGGGGGACGGTCTGCTGAACGGGCGCTCGGTCTGGGAAACCATTCGTTTTGTACTGATGCAACCTCGCAGTTGCCATATCAGCCACATCTATTTTCAAGGCCCAACGCGCGAAGATCTGGTTAGCAGGGGCTGAATTGATTGACGTTGATGTGATAAGTACGTGCACGTCGCGCACACAGCCAACCCTCACCATCCACGCCAGTACCCGCAGCGTGTTACACTTCCTCACTTTCATCATCTACACGACAGGGAAGCGATGATAAATAAAATTCTGGTCAGTGCGTGCCTGATGGGGTTCAGGGTGCGTTATAACGGCAGCGAAAAAGCGAAGGCGATGGCGCAACTCTCCCGCTGGCAAGCGGAGCAGCGGTTAGTGATCCACTGTCCTGAACTGGCTGCCGGGTTGCCGGTGCCCCGACCACCAGCAGAGATTTTGTCGGCCGACGGTCGGGATGTCATGCGCGGGCAGGCCAGAATCATTGAGAATACGGGCCAGGATGTCACCGAGCACTATCAGCTTGCCGCCTGGCTGGCGCTACGTACCGCACAGGAGCATGGCTGTCGCGCGGCGCTGCTCACGGATGGCAGCCCAACCTGCGGGAGCCAGCATATCTATGATGGTTCTTTTAGCGGCGTGCGCAACACGGGGATGGGTGTCGCGGCAGCATTACTCGCTGAACATGGGATCGCGGTATTCTCAGAAACGCAGCTTCCGAAATTGATGCGCTGGATTGACGAAAGAGAAAAGCCCGTATGCTGAACGCGAATGAACAAGCCTGACGTCTTAACCAGAGTAAGAGAGTCGATATCCACTTCCCATACGGAGAACGCGCGCAAAACCTTGCGGCCCGATATGCATTCCCGCAACGAGCAGATTCTCCCTGACCGCGCGTTCCAGCACCTCTTTACGCGTTGCTTCGGCCTGTGCAGGATCCGCGTCAAAGGCGATGCAAACCTCCGGCAGGGCAGACTGTATATGCGGGTAGTGGACAATATCTCCCCATATGAGTAAGTCCTTGTCATGCGAGTGAATGCGAAACCCGGTATGTCCGGGCGTGTGGCCGGGTAACCAGACCGGCAGGATCCCTTCGGCACCACTGTTCTCATCGAAAAAACGCACCTGTTGACCACACGC
>NZ_JAMJFW010000124.1:0-1814 GCF_023544405.1 Enterobacter cloacae complex sp. OE43NF | reverse complement strand
CGTTTTTCCATAGGCTCCGCCCCCCTGACAAGCATCACGAAATCTGACGCTCAAATCAGTGGTGGCGAAACCCGACAGGACTATAAAGATACCAGGCGTTTCCCCCTGGTGGCTCCCTCTTGCGCTCTCCTGTTCCCGTCCTGCGGCATCCGTGTAGTGGTGGAAGCTTTACCTAAATCACCACGCCCCGTTCCGTTTAGACAGTTCGCTCCAAGCTGGGCTGTATGCAAGAACCCCCCGTTCAGCCCGACCGCTGCGCCTTTTCCGGTAACTATCGTCTTGAGTCCAACCCGGAAAGACACGACTTAACGCCACTGGCAGCGGCCACTGGTAAACAGGATGTGCGAGAGATTTACGAAGAGTTCTTGAAGTGGTGGCCAGACTGAGGCTACACTAAAAGGACAGATTTGGTGACGTCTCGCACAAGACTGTTACCACGGTTCAGAAACTTGCCGGTTTACTGAACCTTCGAAAAACCACCCTGCAAGGTGGTTTTTTCGTTTACATGGCAAGAGACTACGACGTCCAACGTCAGATCTCAAGAAATTATTTAAAAATAAATAGTTAACCAATATCCTTGTGATATTTATTATGTTTCCTTTATACTCAAATAACATCAATATTCAGGATTGGAACACTCAAACAAGTTAATACAACGATGTTCTAGGTTCATATCCCTGAGACTTAAAGTCTAACTAGTATATTTCCGAACAAGATCACTATCATTCCGTACTTTTTTAAATAGGTTTATTTAATGCCATACATATACGCAATAATACTAACAACTTGTTTTAACACGAATAATATTGCAAGTTGTTCTTCAGAATTAGCAAATTTGGGAATGAAAGACAATGTTGTTAACACCTTCATTCTGAATGAAGAATGCATTGAATTTAAAGATAAAATCATTGCAAACAAAGACATTTATCATAATATATCCGGGAAAAACATAATATCTGCTGAATGTGTACCCGTATCTATCCCCAAATATATTTTAGACAATTACAGCAAACAACAACGATAATGAATACCCCCTCTGCAAGCAGCGGGGTATCAACACCAAAGATCAAATACAGAGTAGTTCGCTCCAAGGGACGGGGAATATTGCCTTTAGAGATTTACCATAACGTCTCATTGCACGAACCCAAACGCCCGCAAAGAGCGGGCTTCGGTAATAGTCAGGTCTAGTTGCTGAAAAATTTCTTCGCCATTGGGTGATTTTCCATGATCTCGTCACGCTCATCTGGATCAAAGCATCCGCAAACACCTAACAACACCAATTCGGTAAGCGTTCGCGCGCAACATCCAGTTGTAACCTGCATCTTCTGGTTTTTGTCATATCCGAAAACCGTATACGTAACGTAATCCTCATCGTATTCCTGATGGCAAATAGAGCACGAGTCAGGGTATTTTTTGATGAGCGCATTAATCTGTTTTACTTGTGCATCTGTAGCCACAATCTCTCCATAAGAACAAACATCAACAGCCAGCAAATCTACCACATCAGCTTCGCGCTACCGATTTACCATAACGTCGCATTACGCGCACCTCTCAGACAGCCTGAGAGCGTTTCTGGCAGAAAACCGGTAAAACAGGCAACAAACCACCCGAAAACCCGCCAGAAACGCGCAGGCGCTATTTTTACGGCATGCATACGTATGCGCGCAAGTGCATAGCCCGAAAATTCACGCCATTCAGCCAGGGTAAGTCCTGTTTCCGGCGTTCTTCCCATCCGAAAACGGTGAACGGGGACGCAATTTATTGCGTGGCCGTGAAGCGTTGCCGGCGCAGCCGGAAAACCGGTTTTCAGCACG
>NZ_JAMJFW010000123.1:0-1817 GCF_023544405.1 Enterobacter cloacae complex sp. OE43NF | reverse complement strand
TTCTGCAAGTGATGGGGGGGATAGCCGGTCAGAACGTCCCCGAAAACAAACCGCCCCCGGTTTCAGGAAGGGCGAACTGACCGGCAGAGGCAGTGTAACACCGCATGTCACAAAGGCAGCACTGACGTCGTCAGTGCTTTTTTTACCCGTCCTCCCGGACGCTGAAGGGCAGTTTCACCCGCGCAGCTAAAGGGGCGATAAGTCCGGGTGTGCACATCGTCATTTTCTCCTGTGATGCCTTTCTCCTGCGTATCAGCTTCCGGTAATCGTCCCCCGTCACAACCTTGTCAGCAAGGGTAAATGGCACGCTGCGCGCCCTTGCTGACCAGAACGACTCCGGGCAGGCCGAACCGTCAGGCGATACGAAGACGAAATTTACACTGACGGAGAAACGACCATGACGATGAACCTGCACACCCAGACAACCGCCCCTAAAGCTGCACCGGCGACCAGCGTATCCCCGCTGGAGCAGTCAGGCTCCCCAAAAACGAAATTTTCCAGGGGCAAAAGCAAAGCCCGTGCTGGCGCAGTCAAAACAGACCTTTACCAGACAGTAACGGACAGCATCATTGCAGCCCTGGAAAGCGGCGTTAAGCCGTGGGTGTGTCCGTGGGTTCGCAACGGCGCAGCGGTGGGATTACCGGCCAACTTCAGCACCGGCACGGCATACAGCGGAATTAATATCATGCTGCTGTGGTGTAGTGCGGCAAAACAGGGTTTTCAGGACGAGCGCTGGCTGACCTACAAACAGGCGCAGGAACTGGGCGGCCAGGTTCGTAAAGGTGAACACGGCACGACGGCCATCTTTTACAAGACGCTGGAGAAAGAGGACGAGGACGGGGAAATCGAAAAAATCCCGATGCTGAAAGCCTTTACCGTGTTTAACGTGGAGCAAATCGACGGCCTGAGCATCGAGAGCGTGCCGCAGCCGGTTGCCGGTTTCGATCCGCTGCCGCAGGCGGAAGCACTCATGACCCGGAGCGGGGCAAAAATCACCGAGCAGGGCGTAAAGGCGTTCTATCGTCCGGCCACCGATGAAATCGTCCTGCCGGAGCGGTTCCGCTTCGCGGACGCGGCGAACTTCTACGCCACCGGCCTGCATGAGCTGGTTCACTGGACGGGTGCAGCGTCCCGCCTCAATCGTGAAAAAGGCAATAAGTTTGGCTCTGAGGCGTATGCGTTTGAGGAACTGATCGCCGAGCTGGGCAGCGCGTTTCTGTTGGCGGATTTGGGGATTACGGGAGAGGTGCAGCATGAAAGCTATATCGCGTCCTGGCTGAAAGCGCTGAAGGGAGACAAGCGCTACATCTTTAAAGCGGCGGCAGCGGCCTCAAAAGCGCACCGCTGGCTGATGGACTGCTGACAGCTGGAGCCCTGCGGTGCAGGGCTTCAGAATTTTTGAAAGAGAGAGAATCAGGGAGGGAATTATATAAGTCACTGTTTTTTAGAATTCTGTAACGCGGCCGGCCTCAGCTGCAGGACGTCCTGCAGCTGAGGCCGGCACGGAAAAATAAACCGGACAGATTCAAAAAAAATGAACCCTTTTTCAGGCGGTAGCCGTTACGTATCCGGGATACGTAACGGCGCGATGTCTTACGTAAAAAATGACGTAACGGCTTTCGCCGCCGCAGCTAAAGGGGCGGTAAGTCCGGGTGTGCACATCGTCATTTTCTCCTGTGATGCCTTCCTCCTGCGTATCAGCTTCCGGTAATCGTCCCCCGTCACAACCTGGACAGCAAGGGTAAATGGCACGCTGCGCGCCCTTGCTGACCAGAACGACTCCGGGCAGGCCGAACCGTCAGGCGATACGAAGACGA
>NZ_JAMJFW010000122.1:0-1943 GCF_023544405.1 Enterobacter cloacae complex sp. OE43NF | reverse complement strand
CTAGATTCATTTCATTGTAAGTGGATGAACCAGTAATTTAATTTAAATCGGTTCTCGAATTCTGTCAGTAACCATACTTTAAATAAGGGAATGCGCATGCTGTTGAAAACGTCTCGACGAACTTTCCTGAAGGGGTTAACCCTCTCTGGCGTAGCCGGAAGTCTTGGCGTATGGAGTTTCAATGCGCGTTCCAGTCTGAGCCTGCCAGTTGCCGCATCCCTGCAGGGTACTCAGTTTGACCTGACCATTGGTGAAACGGCCGTCAATATCACGGGCAGTGAGCGTCAGGCCAAAACAATCAATGGAGGCCTGCCGGGGCCCGTTCTTCGCTGGAAAGAAGGTGACACCATTACCCTGAAGGTCAAAAACCGTCTTAATGAACAGACGTCCATTCACTGGCACGGCATTATTCTTCCGGCCAATATGGATGGTGTTCCGGGGCTGAGTTTTATGGGCATAGAGCCTGATGATACCTACGTTTACACCTTTAAGGTTAAGCAGAACGGGACTTACTGGTACCACAGCCATTCCGGTCTGCAGGAACAGGAGGGGGTATACGGTGCCATTATCATCGATGCCGGGGAGCCAGAACCGTTTACTTACGATCGTGAGCATGTGGTCATGTTGTCTGACTGGACCGATGAAAATCCTCACAGCCTGCTGAAAAAATTAAAAAAACAGTCGGATTACTACAATTTCAATAAACCAACCGTTGGCTCTTTTTTCCGCGACGTGAATACCAGGGGGCTGTCAGCCACCATTGCCGATCGGAAAATGTGGGCTGAAATGAAAATGAATCCGACTGACCTCGCGGATGTCAGTGGCTACACCTACACCTATCTCATGAACGGGCAGGCCCCGCTGAAAAACTGGACCGGACTGTTCCGTCCCGGTGAAAAGATACGCTTACGGTTTATCAACGGCTCGGCAATGACCTATTTCGATATCCGTATCCCCGGGCTGAAAATGACGGTCGTGGCTGCAGATGGCCAGTATGTAAACCCGGTTACCGTTGACGAATTCAGGATTGCCGTTGCCGAAACCTATGATGTCATTGTGGAGCCTCAGGGTGAGGCCTATACCATCTTCGCACAATCCATGGACAGGACCGGTTACGCTCGAGGGACACTGGCCACGAGAGAGGGGTTAAGTGCTGCCGTTCCCCCCCTCGATCCCCGTCCTCTGTTGACCATGGAAGATATGGGTATGGGGGGAATGGGACATGATATGGCAGGAATGGACCACAGCCAGATGGGAGGCATGGATAACAGCGGAGAGATGATGTCTATGGACGGTGCTGACCTTCCGGATAGCGGGACATCCTCCGCGCCCATGGATCACAGCAGCATGGCCGGTATGGATCATTCCCGGATGGCCGGAATGCCGGGTATGCAAAGTCATCCTGCGTCAGAAACGGATAACCCACTGGTTGATATGCAGGCGATGAGCGTCTCTCCGAAGTTAAATGATCCGGGTATTGGTCTTCGAAATAACGGAAGAAAGGTTCTCACGTACGCGGATTTGAAAAGCCGCTTTGAGGATCCTGACGGACGTGAACCTGGCCGTACCATAGAACTGCATTTAACCGGCCACATGGAAAAGTTTGCCTGGTCATTTAACGGAATCAAGTTTTCAGATGCCGCACCGGTGCTGCTGAAATACGGTGAGCGGCTCAGGATCACGCTGATCAACGATACCATGATGACTCACCCCATTCACCTGCATGGTATGTGGAGCGATCTGGAAGATGAAAACGGTAATTTCATGGTTCGTAAACACACAATAGATGTTCCCCCTGGTACAAAACGCAGTTACAGAGTGACAGCAGATGCGCTTGGCCGCTGGGCGTATCACTGCCATTTGCTCTATCACATGGAAATGGGAATGTTTCGTGAAGTTCGGGTGGAGGAATGATGCCAATGAAGAGAAATTTGAAGGCCATG
>NZ_JAMJFW010000121.1:0-1980 GCF_023544405.1 Enterobacter cloacae complex sp. OE43NF | reverse complement strand
ATCAGGAATCGGGTTCGTCGACGGCCGGCAATCACGTTATGGCAAGTCGACGGACAACTTACCACACGATTCACCGGCGATTCGACTCGTGACTTGACTCTAGAGTCGCCAAGGTCAAAAAAACACCAAAATGACGATTCGACTCTAGAGTCAAGTCGTCATAAGTTACTGATAGTCTTATGTGAGTCGTCGATGACTCAATGACGAGTCGTCGGCAAGTCGTACACGAATCGCCGACGACTTGGATTTACCTTACAGAAGGTAATAATTCGTAATTTAATAACACCTAACAAACTGATATTAATGAGTTATCTGCAAAATTTTAATTTTGCGTGGTGTGTGGGTATTTTAAGTGGTGAGGTGCGTTCAGAGATCTGACGATTTTTGGGAAGGTTCAGGAACTCCCCGGAATGGCCGGAGAGGAAAACTTAAGCATGACGGTGTCAGGATTTTTTCCAGAATTTCCACCATGGCGCCTGGGATTCAGTTAATTTTGCCTGGTGATTTTCAAGAAGGAGCATGGCCTGTTTCAGGCTGTCAATGTGCGAATCCTTAGACAAAAGTAAGGTGTTCAGGTGTTCAATCTCCTGTTTCAGATGACGAATCACCTGTTCACTCTGGTCAGCAGATGCTGTATCACGCTGTTCAGAGACCTGTCCAGAATGGTGTTCACCCTTCAGTTGTTCAAAGGGACCAAAGACACGTAAAAGCTCTGAAGTATCTACCATTTTTGCATTACGTTCACCGCTACAGGTGGACAGATCACCTGCTTTAATTAACCTGTGCAGTGTTGTTCTACTCTTACCCGTCAGTCGGGCAGCCTCACTAATAGACACTCTGGCCATCAGTTATCATCCTGTAATCCATCCAGTCTCGAGGACAGTGTACGGAAAAGATGCTCCGCATCATCGTGGAGTTTCTCACAAAGGTCCGCCTCAACATCGAGATCAAGCTCGTTAAGCTTCTCCAGCAGGAGCAGAGACTGATTCTGGATGAATTTAGCCATGTTCAGCGCTGTTTTCTGTTGTTTCGTCATAAGGGCCCTCAGAGCATCAGTGCTCAGTGTAAACCGGTAAGGGGGTCGGATGTACGAATGGTTCAGAGAACGGATCTGAGGTTATCCTGTAGTTATTTTTTAGTTTATCTGTAGTCATCGCACTAAAACGCAGGATTAAATCATCAACTTTTGTAGTCTTCCTGTAGTTTACCTGTAGTCTGGAAAAATAATCCGTTCATGCTTGCATGAACGAAGCAGTTAAAGACGCTTTTTCGTCGCCGATGATCCTTAACCTGCGCAGATCACCCAGCCAGAATGATAATTTTTTGCCCCTTAAATGGTCATACACCTAACGCAGCCGCGATTTTTATCGCAACTGCATGAATTAAATGAAAAAAATGGAGTTACTTCGTGTGTTAGCGTAATACGCAACGTATTACAATCATCTGTAACAACATGAAAATAAACAAATAACATGTAATACCAGCGTATTACATGTACGCTGGCCAGCGAAAAAGCTATAACGCTTCCCGGCCGACAGGCGGGCCAGAATCCACCGGGGCGTGCAGGTTCTCTTCAGTAACATGAGCCATTAAGTCAAAAAGGTCATATTCGCCGGGAAACAGAGCATCAGTCGCATCCGGTTGTTCATCATACTCAGATGGCATGGTGTGATATCCAATAGCTGAGGGGTGTTAGCGGGTTTCGGGGCGCAGCCCTGAACCAGTCACGTAGCGCTAGCGGAGTGCATACTGGCTAAATATTTTAAACCGAAGTGGTGATTTGCCAAAGTGCTTCATGTGGCAGGAGTGAAATGAGGCTTTCCGGCGTCAGGAGAAGATGCTGGTTCAGGTGATATTCCGCTTCCTCGCTCACTGACTCGCTGCGCTCGGTCGTTCGGCTGCGGCGAGCGGTGCAGGCTTACTAATGGGGCGGAAATTTATTTCCTAGTGGATGCCCGGAAGAAACTTAACAGGGATACG
>NZ_JAMJFW010000120.1:0-2010 GCF_023544405.1 Enterobacter cloacae complex sp. OE43NF | reverse complement strand
GGATTTGACATAATTTACTCCTGTTAAATAGTAATTATCTTTTTTTACGTAAAAGGATATAGAGACCTACAATAACGACGATTGACCATATTGCATTCATTGCGATTTTTTCGGGTAACCAGGTTACGGCAAATAGTGCAAATGTTATGACGAATAAAAGGGGAGTTGCACCTTTCAGGAAGAATATTAATTGGCCTTTTAACCAGTCTTTAATAGCATTAATCATCCCTTTATCATCCTTGAAATCGCATATGCAATATCGCTGTCTGAAGCATAAGCTTGGTTAAGTATGGGGGTTCTTATTATTACTGGCTCAATCAAGAAAAACATCATTTCAAGTTCTTCCTGATAAAGTAGATTATAGTAATAAGCATTATAGTTTTTTAGATGGTTGGCGCTTCTGGATGCCTGCTCAACGACACCATAAAATTTTAAACCAAGAACGGCATATGTAGAAAACGATGTGATCTTTTCTTTCATCCAAATGTTGGTATTAACACTACTACAAACAGCCATAGTTGCCGAATATATAAAAGCCTGGCTGGATAGCATCGATGATGAAATTGATACGCCTAAATTTATAAGATTTCGTTGTATGTTATGTATTCTGTTTTCACTTTTGTTGTCTAATAAGCTTTTAATATAAATATAGAGCATCTTGTAGATAACGTTTCTGTGTTTTATTAACTGGACGATGCCTTTCAAAAATCTTGAATCTTCTTTGCGTAATCGTAAACATACGTCCTGATAATTTTCAGTAAAGCACGAAAGTTGGTAGCTTAATCGCGTTGCCCCATCATTTATCTGGTGCGCTTGCTTTAATACTTCATCTTTTACGCCTGTTAAGGCATGTTCTAACTTTAGTGCCAATATTTTATGAGCATCCATTGATGTTATTAATGAGTCACTGTAATACATATTGCACTCTTAAGGAGGAAACGTAGATGTAATTTTCTATTAATATTAGCGTTCTGCTGTGATGAGTATCGCAATAGTATGTCTTTAATAAAAAAGATAGGGTTGTTAACCGTTGGGTCATATGTATTGTGAATAATGTGTGGCTATCAATTTATATATTGTATGAGCGTGGGAGTTCGATTGGTTGTGTATTAGTTCAGGAGTCGTATGGCCGGTGAAGGTGAAACTGGGTGCCGCCAGACGAGCGCAACTGCGAGTATTGCTTTAAGATTGTAGTGATCTCGCTCTGAAAATCTGGTGTCTCCTTTCCTGCCGAACTATCCGGAATTTCCGGATAGTTGAATGCAGACCAATTTCGCCATCAGAAAATCTGTTTGTGGAATGCGAATTGATGGTTCGAGCATGGATATTGGGTGCGACTTTCACTGCATGTCGTATCCACATCGTCTAACGCACCAGGCTGGTTGTAGGTCAGAAATTGCCGCTAAGCCAGGTGGTTTGTATTGGATTTTGCAGGGCGCTTTCCAGGACGCGGAGTTTGAATCGCTGCAAGCGCGTCCTCTATCTCCGTGAGCTTTGCCTTCGTCCGTTTGTAATCATCCTGCAACCTCTGCTCCTGCTCATTATACGCCACCAGAACAATACACCCTTTCATCACTTTGACGGTCACCTGATGTCCGGTTTCAAACCCTGCCGCGCGAAGCCATTTGCCGGACAGAATGATATTGGGCGTGGATTTGTCGAAAACATTCGGGCGGTATCCCACAATTAACGAACGCTCGGTTCCGGATTGGTCGGTGTCTGGGGTAGAATGCGAATCAGCCATAATCAACTCCTTGATAGTTGGTGAGGTTAGACGCTCCTGTTGTGTTCCCGCACATCGGAGCGTTGCTAGTAGAGGAGGTTTAGGTGGCCTCCTATATGACTCTGAGTAGATGGATAGGTGGCCTCATGTCAATCATATCGCGCGAAAAAAAACCAAAAGGCGGTGGGCAGTCCCCGCAATTTAAGATGCGTATTGATCCGGCATTGAAGGAGCAGTTGGATGCCGTGGCGGCTGAGGAAGGGGTGAGTCTCGCCAGTTGGTTGAAG
>NZ_JAMJFW010000012.1:0-109377 GCF_023544405.1 Enterobacter cloacae complex sp. OE43NF | reverse complement strand
CAGGCGGTATATAACGAGAGTTTTCCAATGGGTATTCCCATCCCACCAATTCCCTGATCGCCAAGCCCCAGAATACGCTCTCCGTCGGTCACGACGATGACGCGAATATCATTGCGTGAGAAGCTTTGCAGCATTTCATCAATACGGTGACGATTGGGCCAGGAAATAAACAGCCCACGCGCGCGGCGATAAATAGTCGAGAAGTGTTCGCACGCTTCTCCTACCGTGGGGGTATAGATAATGGGTAACGTCTCTTTCAGGTGCGAACGCAGCAGGTTGTAAAACAGCGTCTCATTAGTATCCTGGATATTACGCAGATAAACGTGGCGGGAAATATCGCTTTTAAAATGACAGAATTGTACCCAGGCGCGTTCGGTTTGTTCCTCGATGGTTTCAACGTTGTGTGGCAACAAACCGTGCAGATTAAAGTTATCACGTTCTTCTTTAATAAATGCGAGCCCTTTATTTAATAACGGATTTTCCAGTAATACGGCGCCGCTATAAGGGGTATACAGTACTTCTTTGCGAGACATGAATGACTCCTGAATTTCAATAATCGGATAAGGTTCAGTTGCAGGCGCAGGTTTATTTATGTCTTTGGTTTCGCGCTAATCTAGCGGTTAAGGATCATAGGCGTAGTGATAACGGTCACAGTCTTTCTGGTTTAATTAATTTCAAAACACCGACGCGGCGATTAAAAACTTTAGTTACGAAAGGATGAATTAAGTTATTTAAAAACAAATTCTCGAGCTGTTCACACTTCCGGCGAAATCGCCATGCTAATTTCTCGATGAACCATTTTTATAAATGGCAATTTGAATACGATTAAATATTAAAGCTTTATTAAATACAGGCTAATTACGATTTATTCCTGTTTATTGATATCCGAACCTACTAATCCGGTGATTATATGAAAGATAATTCTGTAACCACGTCTCCAGTCGCTTCACGTTTTGCTTTTGGGTTGAGCAATGCTGAAGTTGGCGCGGTCCCGTTGATGCTGTTTGTCGGGATCGCGGCCATTGTGGCCACCTCTGCGTGGGCGGGGCTGCTGCCGAAAAACATGATCGGTGGACTCGCGGTGATCATGACGCTCGGTTTCGCCTTTGCCAAAATTGGCCGACAAATCCCGCTGCTGAAAGATATTGGTGGCCCGGCAATATTGTGCCTGATGCTGCCCTCGGTGCTGGTCTATTTTGGCGTATTCGAGAAACACACCCTGGATACGGTTCACCTGTTGATGAAAGAGGCCAATTTGCTCTATTTCGTCATCGCCTGTCTGGTGGTGGGAAGCATTTTGGGGATGAACCGCGTGCTGTTGATTCAGGGGATGATCCGCATGTTCGTTCCGCTGGTGGTGGGTACCCTGATGGCCGTGCTGACCGGCTTACTCGTTGGTTCGCTGTTTGGCTATACGCCGTATCACACCTTCTTCTTCATCATCGTACCGATTATCGGCGGAGGGATTGGCGAGGGGATTTTACCGTTGTCGCTGGCCTATTCGGCGATACTGGGTCAGACACCTGACGTGTATGTGGCGCAACTGGCACCCGCCGCCGTAGTGGGGAATATTTTTGCCATTATTTGTGCGGGTACGCTGGCGCGCCTCGGGGCAAAACGTCCCTCGCTTTCAGGCAATGGCATGTTAACCCGCAGCAAAGATGACACAAGCCTGTTTGCCAGCGCGCAGAGCGTACAGCAGACGGATTTCCATCTGATGGGGGGCGGGCTGCTGATGGTGTGTGCGTTTTTTATCGTTGGCGGACTGTTTGAGAAGCTGGTGCATATTCCCGGCCCGGTATTGATGATCCTCATCGCCGTGCTGTGCAAATACTTCAAGGTGATCCCGGCCTCCATGGAGCAGGGCGCGCACAGCTGCTATAAATTCGTCTCCGCTGCGCTGGTCTGGCCGTTGATGATTGGTCTCGGCATGCTGTACGTGCCGCTCGAGAGCGTGGTGTCGGTCTTTTCGGTGGGATACGTGGTGGTGTGCGGTTCGATCGTCATCGCAATGGCGCTGAGCGGCTATTTTATTGCGTCGCGCCTGAATATGTACCCGGTGGAAGCGGCGATTGTCACCTGCTGTCATAGCGGGCTGGGCGGGACAGGAGATGTGGCAATTCTTTCCGCGTCTAACCGCATGTCGCTGATGCCGTTTGCCCAGATTGCGACCCGCATTGGCGGTGCGTCGACGGTGATTTTCGCCACGCTTTTGATGGGCTGGTTAATGGCGCACTGATCCTGGATGTCAGAAGACTGAATCGCAACGATATTTTCAGCACGCCGTTGCGGTTCAGTTCTTTATAAATATCACTGCGCTGGATAGAATTACCGCATTCACAGCGACGGGAAACCGCACGATGACCGGAAGAGTTGATTACCAGATTGAAAAATTTCTCTTTACCGAAGCCGCCGAACCAGAGCGTCTGACGCGTCAGTGGGCGGAGGTACTGGAAGAGTGTCGGGAGCAACAGGCCGGTACAGAAGAACGCCTGCGTCTGGCGCTGCTGAATGTGGATTACGTCACCAGCTTTGAGCTTCCTTTCCGGTTACTCCTCACCCGCGCCCCGCAGTTAATTGACGGCCTCAGAAAAGAGCTTCAACTCAGCCAAAAAAATGTGCTTTTTAACGGCAAGCGCTTCGGCTGTGTTTATAGCCTGAAAATGAATCTGGACGGGATCCCCGATGAATTTAACTACCACCTGAAAACGCGTATCCAGCGCAGTGATAGCGAAGGGGGGAGCGAAGTGCCGTACCGGCAAATCGCCCAGCAGGTGAAAGCGCCCCGTGAGCGATTAAAGTTAGCGCTGGAAAACGGGCTCGCGGTAACCGCACTCGACGGGCTTTTCTGGTTCGGCATTCAGCGCATCGCGGCCGATGTGCAACGGTTGCGCAAAACGGGGATGAGAATAACCACCTCCGGGACCGAGGTCTTTGATACGCTGACCAGCACCCGACGGCAGATCCCGGTCTATCGTCAGGAAAAAGCGTAGCGTTGCCACGGATATTAACGTAACCGCAGGGCTATACAGCCCGCAGCAATATCGCCATCAACCCAGGAAAACGGGCATCCAGATCGTCTCTTCGCAGTGAAATCATATTCTCTCGCCCCTGCGGGCGCTGCCAGATAACGCCGCTGTCGCGTAGCACGCGCCAGTGGTGGGTCATGGTGGATTTCACCACATCGTCCGGGCGCAGCGCGTTGCAGCTCAGTTCACTGCCATCGGCCAGCCTGCGGATAATCGATAGCCGGAGCGGGTTGCCGAGAGCAAACAGCACATTTTCCAGCAGTATTTGTTCAGGTTCGGGGTGGTTTGGGATCATCGTTTTCCTGCGTCAACGTTCAGATTGAGCTATATCAACAATAGGTCAACCGTGAAAAAATAGTTCGATAATACTCGTACAATAGGACTATTATAGCAAACGAACACACAGGCGACCATCCCGGTCGTCACAACTCAGTCTTACAGACTTAAGGAAATATTATGCCCCGACCCATCCCTCTCGAACGTTATCGCAACATCGGTATTTCCGCGCATATCGATGCCGGTAAAACGACAACCACCGAACGCATCCTGTTTTACACCGGGATGAGCCACAAGCTGGGTGAAGTACACGATGGCGCGGCAACAACCGACTGGATGGCGCAGGAGCAAGAGCGCGGGATCACCATTACCTCCGCGGCCGTCAGCTGCTTCTGGCCGGGTATGGACAGAGGGTTTGAACCGCACCGGATCAATATCATCGACACCCCGGGGCACGTGGATTTCACCATTGAGGTGGAACGTTCCATGCGCGTGCTGGACGGTGCCGTCATGGTGTACGACTCCGTGGGCGGCGTGCAGCCACAGTCAGAGACCGTCTGGCGTCAGGCGAATAAGTATCATGTGCCGCGCCTGGCGTTCGTCAACAAAATGGACCGTCCGGGTGCCGATTTCTTCCGCGTCGTACGGATGATGCAGGAACGCCTGAAGGCGAATCCGGTGCCTATTGTGATCCCTGTGGGCGCGGAAGAGCATTTCACCGGCGTGGTGGATCTCATCAAGATGCGTACCATTGTGTGGGATGATGCCACACAAGGCATGGTGTTTAACTATGCGCCGGTACCGGACGAATTGCTGAGCACCGCGCAGGAGTGGCGGGAAAAAATGGTCTCTGCGGCAGCAGAAGCCAGCGACGCGCTGATGGATAAATACCTGGAGACGGGCGACCTTGATGAGGCTGAGATCATCAAAGGGCTGCGTATTCGGACCATCTCCGGTGAAATCCAGCCGATGCTGTGCGGCAGCGCCTTTAAAAACAAAGGGGTACAGCGCATGCTCGATGCGGTGATTGAGCTGATGCCATCGCCGCTGGATGTACCGGCCATCGACGGTGTGGACGAAAAAGGGCAGCATGCGGAGCGTCATCCAAGTGATGAAGAGCCGTTTTCTGCGCTGGCGTTCAAACTGATGAGCGATCCGTACGTCGGGCAGTTGACCTTTATCCGAGTTTATTCAGGCGTGTTGAGAAAAGGCGACGCGGTGTATAACCCGGTGAAGGGCAAGAAAGAGCGTATCGGACGCATCGTGCTGATGCATGCCAACGATCGTCACGAAGTGGACGAGCTGCGCGCCGGTGATATTGCGGCCTGTGTGGGTCTGAAGGATGTGACCACCGGGGACACGCTCACCGATCCGAATGCGGTTATCACGCTTGAGCGAATGGAGTTCCCGGACCCGGTGATCTCCCTTGCCATCGAGCCAAAAACCAAGGGCGATCAGGAGAAAATGGGCATTGCCCTGCAACGCCTGGCGGCGGAAGATCCGTCTTTCCGTCTGCATACCGATGAAGAGTCCGGCCAGACGATTATTTCCGGTATGGGTGAGTTACATCTTGAGATTATCGTCGATCGCATGAAGCGTGAGTTTGGTGTCGAGGCAAACATCGGCCGTCCGCAGGTGACCTACCGCGAGACGCTGCGCAAAGCGGTGAAAGATATTGAAGGCAAATTTGTCCGGCAGTCCGGTGGTAAAGGGCAGTACGGGCATGTGGTCCTGAGCCTTGAGCCGTTAGAGCCTGGCAGTGGCTTCAAGTTTGAAGATGCCACGAAGGGTGGCGTGGTGCCGCGTGAGTATATTCCCTCTGTGGAAAAAGGGCTGCGCGAAGCCATGAACAGCGGCGTGCTGGCGGGGTATCCGGTTGTCGATGTAAAAGCGACCCTGACCTTTGGGTCGTATCACGACGTCGACTCCTCGGAAATGGCGTTCCGCATGGCGGCGATCCTCGGGTTTAAAGAGGGCGCTCGCAGAGCGGATCCGGTGATCCTTGAGCCGGTGATGCATGTCGAGGTGGAAACGCCGGAAGAGTATGCCGGTAATATTATGGGCGATCTCTCATCCCGTCGTGGCATGGTGCAGGGCATGGAAGAGCAGTACGGCAGCCAGATTATCCGCGCTGACGTGCCGCTGGCAGAGATGTTTGGATACGCCACCACGCTGCGCTCGATGTCGCAAGGCCGCGCGACCTACACGATGGAGTTCCACCATTTTGCGGAAGCACCGCGCAATGTGGCGGATGAGATTATTGCCCGGCGTGCGAAGAGTTAATTAATTACACATGGTAGTCGTTGGGCTACCATGTGTTTTTGAGCCTGCCACTGAGTTATACAAAAAGCCCTTCTTTTCTTTCATCGTTTTACTTAATCAGCGTAGCCGATCGAACTTTCCATTTTCCTTTTTCCTGGACGAGACAATCTGCGACAACATGATCTTGCGTTTTACCAAATGCGAGATAGACATTTGTGCATACGGCATCAAAATCTGAATGCAAGACTGTTATCTGATCCCAGTCCTCATTCCAGTCCTGAGATTTGATGAACATATCCGCATCAGGCATATCTTTTTCGTTACTGTCGCCTGAGTACATTGCTTTAATTGCTGCAACGGTCTCAGAGGTAACGTAATCATTCATGATGTCTGGATTGAGGACTGGCGGTTTGTCCTGATTCAACTGCGCGATATACCATTGATTAAATGTAAGAGCTGCCACTGCCGGTGCATCACTGCTATCAGCGACTGCGAACGGTGACAGGGCGAAAAGTAAAAAGAAGCGTCTTTTCATTAGTTATGCCTGAATAATTCATAATGTGGCTGTATGTTGCGGTATGCCTGTCCTGGGTACATGGTGCGTTGTACAAAATCGCTAATCCACTGTTGCCCATCGTATATACAAACGTGGCCACTATCGTGACCCACAATATTTTGAATAACGGCTACGTCACCTGCATGCGGTTGATCATATACCAGGCGGAAGCCAGCGTTGACTAATGTCAGCCCCATATCTTTTGCAAGACGCGTATTGGGGATTTTTAATCTTCCTCCCACTCTGATTGCTTTTGTGACGTAGTGAGCGCAATAACCTGTGCTCCGAGGTTGGGCATGAGATTTGGCATACGAGATTGCACCATCTTTATTCCATGACATTGATATTTCCTTAATGAGAGATTGCTAATGCAACAATCCGGAAATATCCTCTGTTTTACATCGTTATGGTAAACATAAAATGCCATAGAAGTTTTATATAATTCAGTGGGATACAATTAATAATATCAATCCAGCGCCTTCACCATTTTCCCACTCGTCACAAACGTCCCGGCTCCCAGATGGTGCAGGGTATTCAGCTTATCCCCGTCAAACTGCCAGCGTCCGGCGACAAACGCGCGTTCATCGGCGGCGGCTGAAACCACTTCCCCGAACAGCGTATCGTACTTTTCTGCCGCGGATGTAACGGGTAATAACCGGCACTCCATCCAAGCCAGACATTTCTCTTCAATGACGGGCAGGCCGAGTGCCGGACCGTTCACCACCGGGATGCCGTAGCAGTTGAATTTGTCTTCGTCGCGCCCGCTAACGCTACCGACCGCGTAGGTCCAGTTGGCGGCGGACACGCCGGGAATGACGATGCCAAATTGCCCGCTGCGTTCAATCAGTTCACGCGACCAGGTGCTTTTATCCACCACAATGGCGATACGCGGTGGTTCAAATTCAACCGGCATCGACCACGCGGCAGCCATAACGTTACGCCTGTCCAGGGTTTCATCCCGACTGGTGATAAGCACGGTGGGGCCATGGTTTAAAAGACGGCTGGCATGACGTAATTCAACAGGGCGAAAGTGGTTCATAGGGTCTCCTCATCAATAACGATGAGTATGGCGAAAAAGCACGGAAATCAAAGTGGACGCGTGAAATTAGTTTATAAACAGAACATCACTGTTAAAGGAAACTGATGCATGTCCCCATTTCTGACTGCCTATTTCGCCCGCATCGGCTGGAAACAACCGGCTACTGTTGATATCGACACCTTGCGCGCGCTGCATTTACATCACAACTGTGCGATCCCGTTTGAAAATATCGATGTCGTTCTGCCGCGCGAAATACAGCTCGACGATCAAAGCCTTGTCGACAAACTTGTTAAGGCGCGTCGCGGGGGGTATTGCTTTGAACAAAATGGCTTGTTTGAGCGCGTGTTGCGCGAAGTCGGGTTTACGGTGCGCAGCGTGCTGGGACGTGTGGTATTAGCGAATCCACCGCAAATGCCGCCGCGCACGCATCGCCTGTTGCTCGTCGAACTTAACGGCGAGCGCTGGATTGCCGACGTTGGGTTTGGCGGCCAGACGCTGACGGCACCGATTCGTCTGCTTGCCAACGAAGAGCAGGAGACGCCGCACGGTCTGTATCGTCTGCTGAGCGAGGGGAACGACTGGGTACTACAATTCCGTCACCATGAGCACTGGCAGTCGATGTACCACTTTGACCTGACGACACAATATTTCAGTGATTACGTCATGGGGAATTTCTGGTCGGCGCACTGGCCGCAGTCCCATTTCCGCCATCATCTGCTGATGTGCCGCCATCTGCCTGACGGCGGCAAACTGACGCTGACCAACTTCAACTTTACCCACTGGCAAAAGGGCCATGTGGAGGAGCAGATCCATCTTCCCGATGTTGCGGCGCTGTATCAGTTGATGCAGGAGCGCTTCGGGCTGGGTGTTGACGATCCGAAGCACGGTTTTTCACTGGCGGAGCTGACGGCGGTGATGGCAGGGTTTGAAACTCACGGAAAATAGCCGCCTCGCTATCGGCCACGAAACTCGCGCCGATAGCGAGAAGGCGAGGTGTTAAGCAGTTTGTGAAAGTGACGGCGCAAGGATGTTGTTGAGGGAAACCCGACACGCTCGGCAATGTCATCCACAGGCTGGTCGGTTTTTTCGAGATAACGTTGTGCGACGATAATGCGCTGGTTTAGCAGCCAGCGCGAAAAGCTCTCACCGGTGGTTTGCTGAAAACGCCGGGTAAAGCTGCGACGGCTCATGCAGGCTTTTTCCGCCACGCAGTCCAGCGTGAGCGCAAGCTGGAGGTTTTCCGTCGCCCAGGCTAGCGCGTCGGTGAAGTTGTCTCCACGACGCGTGTTCTGAACCGGCAGTTCTACGTATTGACGTTGTCCACCCTGGCGATGGGGCGGTACCACCAGCAACCGCGCCACGCTGTTTGCCACTTCCGCGCCCCAGGCCTGACGCACCAGATGCAGGCAGCAGTCGATACTGGCCGCCGTGCCCGCAGAAGTGACAACGTCACCATTATCGATATAAAGAACGTCTTTATCCATCTGCACAGAGGGATAGAGACGTTGAAAGTCAGACGCCCAGCGCCAGTGCGTCGTCGCAGGGCGGTTTTCAAGTAGCCCGGCAGCGCTACCACAAACGCGCCCATACACAAACCCACAATACGCGAACCCGCGGCATGTGCTTTTTGCAGGGCTTGCAGGAGATCGGGGGCCGGGGCATGCTCGGGACTGTCCCAGCTTGGGACGATCACCATATCCATTCCGGCCAACTCATCAAGCCCACGCTCGACAACGATTGAAAATCCGGCATTGGTTTTAAGCGCGCCGGGCGTGGTGGCGCATACGACAAGCTGGCAAAGGGGGCGCCCGTTGGTGTTAGCGCTTTCTCAAATACGGAATAGGGCACTGAAAGGTGAAAAGGAATAATGCCATCAAATACAACAATACCAATTTTAAGCGTCATGTAAGCCTCCGTGTGCCAGCCAGTATAGAGACCTGGCTGGCGACGGGGATCAAGTCCGGTCTTATTCTGTGACTGGCAGCGCCATAACGTCTTTGGTCGTCATAATCTCGGCAAACACATCGGCAACACCGGCTAATGCCGCACGTTGCAGCGCTTTGTGGTCCACCACGCCACCCTGACCATCATCCAGATCGCGTGTTGCTGTCGCATCTTCAGGGATAATCACGTTATAGCCCAGCGGAACAGCGTCACGTGCGGTAGAGGAAATGCACATGTGCGTCATCAGGCCAATGACTATCACCTTTTTGATCCCTTTTTTCTTTAATTGCGCATCCAGATCGGTGCCAACAAAAGAGCTCGGGGTCGCTTTGGTGATAATGGCATCGCGTGCAGAAGGCTGTAGGTCTTGATGGAACTTGGCATAAACAGACCCTTCGGCAAACAACGGGCTATCCTTTGGCGCTATATGGCGCACGAAGTACACCGGCATCCCCTTTTGATGGGCATAGCTAACCAGCTTTTGACTGTTCTTCAGTACCTTATCGCCATCAGGGATCACCATCTGACCACGAAAATCTTTACCTGCGTAATATTCGTTTTGGATATCCACCACGATTAACGCCGTTTGTGAGGCGGATAAAGACGAAGTCGCCGTTGCGCCTGTCATTGCACGAATGGTTTTGCTATTCGTGCCGGTCGTTTCCTGCGCGCTAGCATAAGTGGAAAAAGTGCTCATCATGCCGATCAGCAATGCTGTACGAAAAAATGGTTTCATCACGCGAACTCCTTCTGTGTTGTGTTCGGGAGCCATTATTCCGCACAGTTGCTCACAGTATGAGTCACCTGGAGGACCAATAACGATACTTTTGGGCCATTATGAGAGGATATTTCGTGGTGGAATTTTCGTCTGCAAAGCGGCATGCTTCAGCCTTCATCGCCCGGTGGCGGCTACGCCTTACCGGGCCTACAGCCCACGCGGCAGCATCATTCGAAGGCATGTTGATATGGAAATCGTTTTACGAAATAAATTCAGTTCATTGGGTATGTTGCTGGGAGGAATTGCACTCATTCTCTCAATCGTCCAGTTTTCATTCGGCCCGTTTTCTCCAAAGCCGCCAGCGCTTGAAGTTATGGTTGCTGAGAAGGTTTCGGCTGTAAAACAAGGGATAATTGCGGGGCTAAAGGGGGAGCGTCCTGCTGCCCGAACAGAAAAAACAACGGTCGATATCGACCGCATTCTTCTTAATGCCGGGATTATTCTCGCTGTTGTGGCTCTGGGGCTTTCGTTCATCGGAGGGATGTGCAAGGAGAGCCGTTGGGGGATCTCCGGGGCACTTCTTTTCTCAGGGCTAACGCTAACGTTCCATGCTGTGCTACTTGCATTCGGATTGATCGTCGCGGTGCTGTTGCTGCTATTTATTCTCTCTCTGGTAACCGGAGGGGCAGTAAGTTGACATTAAAGCCCGGTGGTGGCTACGCCTTACCGGGCCGACAGGTGCTTGAACGTAGGTCGGGTAAGGCGAAGCCGCCACCCGACAAAATCAACGGCGCGATCTCACCACCTGATACCGACGGGTAAAGTATTCAAACGGCGCGCTCCACACGTGCACCAAGCGGGTGAACGGGAAGATAAGGAAAATAGTCATCCCCAGCACCAGATGAACGCGGAAGATGGGGGCAACGCCACTCAACATTTCCGATGAGCCGCCCTTAAACGTCACAATTCCCTGCGCCCAGCCGACCAGCTTCATCATCTCGCTTCCGTCAGGATACTGTGCGGAGAAGGGGATGGTGGTCAGCCCCAGAATGCACTGTATCAGCAGGATACTCATGATGATGATATCCGGCGTGGTGGAAGTGGCGCGCACCCGCTGGTTGAACAGGCGGCGAATCAGCAGCATGGAACCGCCAATCAGCGTCAGCACGCCGCAAATCCCCCCTGCAATCATGGCTAACTGCTGCTTAACCGCGACGGGTAAAAACCAGGCATACATCCAGTGCGGGGTTAGCATGCCGAACAGGTGGCCGAAGAAAATCCCCAGGATCCCAATATGAAACAGGTTAGAGGCCCAGTTCATACCGCGTTTGCTGAGCATCTGGCTCGATGAGGCGCGCCAGGTGTATTGCCCGTAGTCGTAGCGCAACCAGCTGCCAAGGAAAAACACGGTGGCGCAGATGTAGGGGTAAATGTCATAGAAAAAGACGTTCAGGTAATGTGTCATTTTGGGCCTCCGGCGCTGACGTCCACGTACTGCGGCGCGACGTCCTGGCTAAAGCGTCGTTGATAGTGCTGCATCGGCGAGCTGTCGCACGATGTGGCGTTGTCTTCGATAAACTTGACCTGTTCCTCTTCCCAGACGGCATCCAGCGCCTGGCGGGTATCATCGCGTTTTTCCGTGGCCACCTGTTTCGCCACGCTGTCGCTGGAAAGCCGCGTTCCCGCCAGCACCAGCAGGGCATCGAACAGCTGATAATGGGCCACGCCGCGCTGCTTCAGACGCCCGCCAATCAGCGCCAGGATAGGCGCGACGTTCTGCAATCCTTCGCGCGCCTCGTCGTCCGTAACGATACTGAGGTACTCCAGATAGAGCGGCAGATAGTCCGGCAGTTCGCGGCAGTCGAGCTGTAGCCCGGCTTTCTCATACTGCCCCATCAGGTCGACCATTGCCTGACCGCGATCGCGGGATTCAGCGTGAACATGCTCGAACAGCAGCAGCGAGGTCGCGCGGCCACGCTCAAATACCTCGCACCACTCGGCCTGTTTATCCAGCAGCGGGGCGCTCAGGTGCTGACGGGCAAATGACAGCAGCATGGGTGCGTCCTGCTCAATGAGCGAAAGCGCTTCCTCGCGATTTTCCCACAGAGTCTCATCGGGATACTCAATCAGCAGCGCGATGATTTTGAGGATCTGCATTACTCTCCCTCCCCATGTTCGCGCACCTCGGTGATGTTGATGGCATCAATCCGGCTGCTGTTGAAGAGGTTAAATTTGGTGTCAGAGCCGTGGCAGCCGTCGCCAAAGGTGAAGCCGCAGCCGTTACGTTCCGGGAAGGCATCGCGCGCCATTTCACGGTGGCTGGTGGGGATCACGAAACGATCCTCATAGTTGGCGATGGCCAGATAGCGGTACATCTCTTCAACCTGTTCCACGGTAAGGCCTACCTCCTCAATCGCACGGGTGTCCGTGACGCCTTCTACCGTCTGGGAGCGCTTGTAGTGTCGCATCGCCATCATGCGTTTAAGGGCGCGCAGCACCGGGTCGGTATCCCCCGCGCTGAGCATGTTCGCCAGGTACTGCACGGGAATGCGCAGGCTCTCTACGGCAGGCAGGACGCCGTCGCTCTGCGGCAGACCGCCTGCGTCAGCGTAGGACTGGATCGGTGACAGCGGTGGCACATACCAGACCATCGGCAGGGTGCGGTATTCGGGGTGCAGCGGCAGGGCCAGCTTCCAGTCCATCGCCATTTTGTAGACCGGGGAGCGCTGGGCCGCATCAATCACGTTCTGCGGAATGCCCTGTTTCAGCGCTTCTTCAATCACCGCCGGGTCGTTCGGGTTGAGGAACACGTCGCACTGGCGTTCGTAGAGATCGGTTTCATGCTCGGTACTGGCGGCCTCCTCAATACGGTCCGCGTCATACAGCAGCACGCCGAGATAGCGGATGCGCCCGACGCAGGTTTCCGAGCAGACGGTCGGCTGGCCGGATTCAATGCGCGGGTAGCAGAATATGCATTTTTCTGACTTGCCGCTCTTCCAGTTGAAGTAGATCTTTTTGTACGGACAACCGCTGATGCACAGACGCCAGCCGCGGCATTTGTCCTGATCAATCAGCACAATGCCGTCCTCTTCGCGCTTGTAAATGGCGCCGCTCGGGCAGGTGGCGACGCAGCTTGGGTTCAGGCAGTGCTCGCACAGGCGCGGCAGGTACATCATGAAGGTGTTTTCAAACTGGCCGTACATCTCTTTCTGGATCTTCTGGAAGTTACGGTCGCGGGCGCGTTTTTCGAATACGCCGCCCAGCAGCTCTTCCCAGTTGGGCCCCCAGACGATTTTGTCCATCCGCTTGCCGTCAATCAGCGAGCGCGGACGGGCGGTAGGGAGGTGATCCCCCTCCGGCACGCGGTGCAGATCCTGATAATCGAAGGTGAAAGGCTCATAATAATCGTCAATCTGCGGCAGGACGGGGTTAGAAAATATTTTCGACAGCACCCCCATTTTGCCGCCGAGACGCGGCGTCAGCTTACCGTGAATACCGCGTATCCAGCCGCCTTGCCACTCCTCCTGGTCTTCCCAGTTTTTCGGGTAGCCGATCCCCGGTTTGGTCTCGACGTTGTTAAACCATGCATATTCCATCCCTTCACGCCCGGTCCAGACGTTTTTACAGGTGACCGAGCAGGTGTGGCAGCCAATGCATTTATCGAGATTCAGTACCATGCCAACCTGTGAACGTATTTTCATTTTTTCGTCTCCTGTACCTGATCCCGACCTTCGCCATCCAGCCACTTAATGTTTTTCATTTTGCGGATCATGATGAACTCGTCGCGGTTGGAGCCAACGGTGCCGTAATAGTTGAAGCTGTAAGCCAACTGCGCGTAACCACCAATCATGTGCGTCGGTTTCGGGCAGACGCGGGTCACCGAGTTATGAATACCGCCGCGCCGTCCGGTCACCTCGGAACCCGGAATGTTAAGAATGCGCTCCTGGGCGTGGTACATCATGGTCATACCCGGTGGCACGCGCTGGCTCACCACCGCGCGGGCGGTGAGGGCGCCGTTGGCGTTGAAGGCTTCAATCCAGTCGTTGTCCTCAATGCCCAGCTCACGCGCGTCGGTTTCACTGATCCAGACAATCGGCCCGCCTCGCGACAGGGTCTGCATCAGCAGGTTTTCGCTGTAGGTAGAGTGGATGCCCCATTTCTGGTGCGGCGTCAGGAAGTTGAGCGCTTTTTCCGGGAAGCCGTTCGGCGGGATCTCGCGCATATGGCTGACGCTGCGGGTATCAATCGGCGGACGGTAAGCCACCAGACTTTCGCCGAAGGCGCGCATCCACGGGTGATCCTGATACAGCTGCTGACGGCCGGAGAGGGTGCGCCACGGGATCAGCTCGTGAACGTTGGTATAACCCGCGTTGTAGGAGACATGCTCGCTTTCCAGACCGGACCAGGTCGGGCTGGAGATGATTTTACGCGGCTGCGCCTGAATATCGCGGAAGCGGATTTTTTCATCTTCTTTATTCAGCGCCAGGTGGGTGTGGTCGCGTCCGGTCAGTTCGCCCAGCGCCTCCCACGCCTTCACTGCCACCTGACCGTTGGTTTCCGGTGCCAGCGCGAGGATCACTTCGGCGGCATCAATGGCCGTCTCGATACGCGGACGGCCTTTCGCCGGACCGTCGAGCTTGACGTAGTTCAGCTTGCCGAGGAACTCGACCTCGTTTTGCGTGTTCCACGAGATCCCTTTCCCGCCGTTGCCGAGCTTGTCCAGCAAGGGGCCGAGGGAGGTAAAGCGCTCCCAGGTTTCCAGGTAGTTACGCTCGACGACCGCAATGTTCGGCGCGGTTTTGCCGGGGATCAAATCGCATTCGCCTTTGCGCCAGTCCTGAATATCAAACGGCTGGGACAGTTCCGCCGGGGAATCGTGCTGCAGGGGCTGCAACACGACGTCCGTTTCCGTACCGAGATGGCCGACGCACACGTCAGAGAAAACTTTGGCGATGCCTTTGTAAATCTCCCAGTCGCTGCGCGATTCCCACGCCGGGTCGACGGCGGCAGACAGCGGATGAATAAACGGATGCATGTCGGAGGTGTTCATGTCGTCCTTTTCATACCAGGTGGCGGTGGGCAGGACGATGTCAGAGAACAGGCAGGTGCTGGACATACGGAAATCGAGCGTTACCAGCAGGTCGAGTTTGCCCTCAATGGCGTTAGTCTGCCAGTCGACCTCTTCAGGCTTCACGTCATCGGTGGAGCCTAAATCTTCCCCTTGTATCCCGCTTTCGGTGCCGAGCAAATACTTGAGCATGTACTCGTGGCCTTTGCCGGAGGAGCCAAGCAGGTTCGAGCGCCAGACAAACAGATTGCGCGGGTGGTTTTTACCGCTGTCGGGCTGCTCGCAGGCGAAGTGGATATCGCCCGATTTCAACGCCTGAACGGTGTACTCCTGCGGCGACAGGCCTGCTGCCTCAGCGCGGGCTTTGATGTGCAGCGGGTTGAGGTTGAGCTGCGGCGCCGACGGCAGCCAGCCCATACGCTCGGCGCGGACGTTGAAGTCGATCAGGTGACCGGTGAATCGGGATGCATCCGCCAGCGGAGAAAGCAGCTCCTGCGCCGTCAGCTTCTCATAGCGCCACTGGCTGGCGTGGTTGTAAAAGAACGAGGTGCTGTTCATCTGGCGCGGCGGGCGGTTCCAGTCCAGCGCGAAGGCCAGCGGCAGCCAGCCGGTTTGCGGACGCAGCTTCTCCTGGCCCACGTAGTGCGACCAGCCACCGCCGCTTTGGCCTACGCAGCCGCAGAAGACCAGCATGTTGATCATGCCCCGGTAGTTCATGTCCATGTGGTACCAGTGGTTTACCCCGGCACCGAGAATGATCATCGAGCGTCCATGCGTTTTGTGCGCCGTGTCGGCAAACTCACGGGCAATTTTTTCAATCAGATACGCGGGGACACCGGTGATCTGTTCGCCCCAGGCCGGTGTATACGCTTTGATCTCACCATAATTTTCAGCCGCGTTACTGTCTTCCAGACCACGATCGAGACCGTAGTTGGCGAGCACCAGATCGTACACGCTGACCACATGTTTCTGGCTGCCGTCGGCAAGCGTCAGGGTTTTACTCGGCACGCGGCGGGTCAGCACTGGTTCCTGTTTCACGCTGCGAAAATGCGGGTTCTCATTACCGCCAAAGTAGGGGAAGGCGACATCCGCCACGCTGTCGTGGGTGATCAGCAGGGAAAGGGTCAACTCCGTTTCCTGACCCGCAGCCTGCGATTCCAGGTTCCATTTGCCTTTTTCGCCCCAGCGGAAGCCAATGGAACCGTTAGGAACCACCAGATTACCGGCAATATCAAAGGCGACGGTTTTCCACTCCGGGTTGTTGGCTTCGCCCAGCCCGTCCACAAGGTCGGACGCCCGCAGCATGCGTCCCGGCACCAGACGACCATCGGCCTGCTCATCCAGCAGAACCAGCATCGGCATGTCAGTGTAGCGGCGGCAGTAGTTGAGGAAGTAGTCGCTTGGGTTATCGAGGTGGAACTCTTTGAGGATCACATGTCCCATGGCCATCGCCAGCGCGCTGTCGGTCCCCTGTTTGGGGGCGAGCCACTGGTCGCTCAGTTTGGCAACTTCTGAGAAGTCCGGCGTGATGGCAACGGTTTTGGTCCCTTTATAACGAACCTCGGTAAAGAAATGGGCGTCGGGGGTGCGCGTCTGGGGAACGTTAGAGCCCCAGGCGATGATATAGCTGGAGTTGTACCAGTCGGCGGACTCCGGCACGTCGGTCTGCTCGCCCCAGGTCATGGGCGAGGCGGGAGGCAGGTCGCAATACCAGTCATAGAAACTCAGGCAGGTACCGCCGAGCAGAGAGAGATAGCGGGTACCGGCAGCGTAAGAGACCATCGACATTGCCGGAATAGGCGAGAAACCGGCCACGCGGTCCGGGCCATAATTTTTGATGGTCCAGACGTTGGCGGCGGCAATCAGCTGGTTCAGCTCTTTCCAGTTCGAGCGGATAAACCCGCCTTTACCGCGTGCCTGTCGGTAGCTCTGCGCTTTTTGCGGATCGTTTTGAATGGCATCCCAGGCGAGTACCGGGTCGCTGTGCTGCGCCAGCGCCTGGCGCCAGAGTTCAATCAGCCTGCGGCGCACCAGCGGATATTTGAGGCGGTTGGCGCTGTAGAGATACCAGGAGTAGCTTGCGCCGCGTGGGCAACCGCGTGGCTCATGGTTAGGCAGGTCCGGGCGAGTGCGGGGGTAATCGGTCTGCTGGGTTTCCCAGGTCACCAGTCCGTTTTTGACATAAATCTTCCAGCTGCAGGAGCCGGTACAGTTCACGCCGTGGGTAGAGCGCACAATCTTGTCGAACTGCCAGCGCTGGCGGTAGCTGTCTTCCCAGTCCCGGTTGGTGTGATACACCTGCCCGTGCCCATCGGCGAAACTGTCGCCTTTTGTTTTGAAGTAACGAAAGCGGTCCAGCAGTTTGCTCATGACATTTCTCCTGCTTCGATAGCATGGCCGGAGGGTGCTGCATCACGCTCCGGCGAAGATGTAGTTATTATTTTTGTGAGGATTTACGGCCGTACACCAGCCAGGTGACGAGCACGCAGACGATGTAAAACACGAGGAAGACTTTCATGGCGCCGACCGGCGATCCGGTCATTGCCAGCGAGGTGCCGAAGGCTTTAGGGATAAAAAATCCGCCTACTGCGCCAATGGCGGAGATAAAGCCCAGCGCGGCAGCGGTGTCCGTCACGGCTTCATGCTGCGCCTGTTCATCGGTGCCACCTTGCTTTCTCACCCGGTCGATGGTGATTTGGCGAAAGATAATCGCAATCATCTGGAAGGTTGAGCCGCTGCCCAGCCCGGCGGTGAGGAACAGCCCCATAAAGACCAGATAAAACGCGACAAAGCTGCCGGAGCCCGAGCCGGGCAGGGTCAGGAAGATCAGGGCGCTAAAGATGGCCATAAAGACAAAGTTGATGAGCGTGACGCGCACGCCGCCCAGCCTGTCGGAGATCATCCCGCCCGCTGAACGCGCCAGCGCACCAATCAGGGGGCCAAAGAAGGCAAGGTGAAGAATGTTAACGTCCGGAAACTGGGTTTTCGACAGCATGGCAAAGCCTGCCGAGAAACCGATAAACGAGCCGAAGGTCGCCAGATAGAGCAGGCTCAGCAGCCAGAGATGAAACCGCTTAAGTACCGGAAGCTGGCTGGCGATAGAGGCTTTTGAGCTGGCGATATCGTTCATGCCAATAAACGCCGCAATGGTGGCCAGCAGCAGAAGCGGGGCCCAGATCCAGGCGGCATTCGCCAGCCACATGGTGGACCCGTCCTCCAGAGGCACACCGTTTACCCCCAGAAAGGTGAAGATCGGCAGAAAAATGACCAGTGGCGCGATCAACTGCATCACGCTGACGCCCAGGTTTCCCAGCCCGCCGTTGATTCCCAGCGCGCTACCCTGTCTGGATTTCGGGAAGAAAAAGCTGATATTACCCATGCTGGAGGCAAAGTTAGCGCCCGCAAATCCGCAGAGCAGGGCAATGACGATAAAGACCCAGTAAGGCGTCGCGGTGTTCTGAATGGCAATCCCCAGCCAGACGCAGGGGATAATCAGGATCACGGTGCTCAATACTGTCCAGTTACGTCCGCCAAATATCGGCACCATAAAAGAGTAGGGGACACGCAATATTGCGCCGGAGAGAGAAGGTAATGCCGTTAGCATAAAAAGCTGATCGGTAGTGAAATTAAATCCGACTTTATTGAGGTTAACCGCAATGGCACTAAATAACATCCAGACGCAAAAGGCCAATAGCAGGCAAGCCACAGAAATCCATAGGTTTCTTCGCGCGATATGTTTGCCTTTATTCTCCCAGAATTGCGGATTTTCCGGTTTCCAGTTACTTAAAAGATGGTGATGACTTTTCTCACTTTGTTGTGACATATCGCCCTCTTGCTTACCCAAATGGAGATAAAAAAATAAGTAAAAACAGCTAGATATGTGAATGTCTGGTATTGTGGTTATTGGAAGTATTGAGATACATCTGAAAGGATAGATAAAAAAGCGAACCCCAGAGTTTGGAAATGAAATAGGGGTTCGCCTAATGTGTTACTAATTGTAACGGCGGGATTTAATTACTCAGAAGGGAGTATTAAAACAACTCCAGAGAAATTAATTTATCAAGATGATTATTAAACGCAGCGTCATCCATTTCAGGCATGTTTAATAGATATATGCCGTCAAGGCCACACACCAGGCCAATTAAACGCCAGGCAATACTTGCTGCCGGGTCACCGGAACGGAATACGCCTGCATTCCTGCCAGCTTCAATAAGGGCAACCGTTTCCTGATGCCACATCTCCATTGTCAGCACATACGCGCCCTTGATCTCCGCGTCGCGGGTTGCGAGGATTTGCGCTTCTCGCCAGAGGCGAATGTAGGGTTCAAACCTGCCGTCATCGCTGCCGAGCATGGCATGTAAACGTGCCCGCCAGCTGGCGTGTTCCCCGAGCACATCCGCATCCAGCAGTTCGCGGATCAGCCGGATAAAGGCCAGCGATTTTAACTCACCGCCGGAGGTGAAATGGTGATGCACTTGCCCGGTAGCGACACCGGCTTCGGACGCGATGCGGCGCACCGTCATGGCGGAAAATCCCTCGGCCAGCGCCACGCGCATAGCGGCCTGTAAGATCTCTTCCCGTCTTTCATCCCTGGTCAGATAACCCATTTTCTCTCACTCTTAAATAGCAATGAAACGAGTGTAACAAAGAGCTGGACAAGTGTTCAACATTCCGTAGGATCGCATCCTGGACATGTGTCCATTTTTATATAAAAAGGAAATTTATGTTTCGTCAGTGGTTAGCGTTAGTGATTATCGTGCTGGTGTATATCCCGGTGGCGATTGACGCGACGGTGCTGCACGTGGCGGCGCCGACATTGAGCATGACGCTGGGCGCCAGCGGTAACGAATTATTGTGGGTCATCGATATCTACTCGCTGGTGATGGCGGGTATGGTGTTGCCAATGGGCGCGCTCGGCGACCGCATCGGTTTTAAACGGCTGCTGATGCTTGGCAGCACGCTGTTTGGCCTGTCATCGCTGGCGGCGGCCTTTGCCCCCTCTGCGGGCTGGCTGATTGCCGCGCGCGCCTCGCTGGCAATTGGCGCGGCAATGATCATACCGGCAACCCTTGCGGGTATACGCACCTTGTTTATTAACGCGCGAGATCGCAACATCGCGCTTGGCGTCTGGGCCGCGGTCGGGTCCGGCGGGGCGGCGTTTGGTCCGCTGATTGGCGGTATGCTGCTGGAGCATTTTTACTGGGGATCGGTCTTTTTGATCAACGTGCCGATTGTGCTGGTGGTGGTGTCGCTGGCCGCGGTCTATGTTCCGCGTCAGCAAGGGCGCCCAGAGCAGCCGCTGAATATTAGCCATGCCGTCATGCTGATTGTGGCAATTTTGCTGCTGGTCTATAGCGCCAAAACCGCGCTGAAAGGCGGGCTTTCTCCATGGCTGGTGGCCTGTACACTGCTCACCGGCGCGGTATTGCTGTTTATCTTCGTGCGTATTCAGCTTCGCGCCCGCGTGCCGATGATCGACATGCGCCTGTTTTGCCATCGCATCATTTTAAGCGGGGTGGTGATGGCGATGACCGCCATGATCGCCCTGGTGGGGTATGAATTGTTGATGGCCCAGGAGCTGCAGTTTGTGCATGGCTTTACCCCGTTTGAAGCGGGCATGTTCATGCTGCCGCTCATGGTCGCCAGTGGGTTCAGCGGCCCGATTGCCGGGATACTGGTTGGTCGTCTGGGGCTGCGCATGGTAGCGGCAGGCGGAATGGGGCTGAGCGCCGTCAGCTTTATTGGCCTGTCGATGCTCGACTTCAGCACGCAGCAGTGGCAGGCGTGGTGCCTGATGGTGCTGCTTGGCTTCAGTGCGGCGAGTGCGCTGCTGGCCTCCACCTCGGCAATCATGGCGGCGGCGCCGAAAGAGAAAGCCGCCGCTGCCGGGGCGATCGAAACCATGTCCTACGAACTGGGCGCGGGCCTGGGGATCGCGATATTTGGTCTGTTGCTGACCCGCAGCTTCTCGGCGTCGATTGAACTACCGCAGCGCTTACCTTCAACGCTGGCTGATAAAGCCTCGTCATCCATTGGCGAAGCGATGAAGGTCGCGCAGGATCTCAGTCCGGCGCTCGGTGAAACCGTCATTGAGGCGGCAAAAACGGCGTTTATCACGTCGCACAGCGTGGCGTTAGGCAGCGCCGGTGGGATGTTATTGCTGCTGGCGATTGGGATTTGGTTTAGCCTGGCGAACGCGCCGCAACAGTAAATGCAAGCCCGAAGGCGCTGCACCTTCGGGCTATTCACTCCTGCTGTAGCGGCGCGGTGTCGTTATCGCGTCAGCCGATAGTGCGATTGCACCAGACCCGACGGGAAGCTACGGGTGGATAAAAGCATTAAATCGATATCCCGGGACAGCGAGCCGAACAGCGGCTTGCCTGAGCCGATCAGGACAGGAACAGTGGTGATAACCATATCGGCCACCAGTCCTTCGCGCAGAAACGACTGGATCACCTGTCCGCCATCAATATAGACGCGGTGTGCGTTCTGCGCTGCCAGCTCATCAAGCGCTTCCTTTGGGGTACAGCGGGAGAACTGCACTTTACCTTTCAGCGCCTCGGGCACCTCGGTGTCAGCCAACTGACTGGAGAGCACCAGCACGGGTCGGTTATAGGGCCATTGGTCAAAGGTCAGCACTTTCTCATAGCTTCCCCGGCCCATCACAATCCAGTCTTTGTCGGCGATGAACGCATCATAACCATGATCTTCCGTTGGATCATCGCGCTGGAGTAGCCAGCCGATATCGCCATCCTGGCGGGCAATGTAGCCATCAAGACTGACGGCGATAAAAACGTGGGTGGTAATCATCGAGGGCTCCCTGTTCAGGCTGTGACGTTAGGACAGTGACGACAGAGCAGTATACCGGAACCAGGGGATGACGATCAGGGGAGCGGGCAGAGGGGCAAAAAAAAAACCAGCCGCAGGGGCTGGCTTTCTGGTGTGACAAATCTTAGAACTGGTAGGTCAGACCTACAGCAACGATATTGTCGGTAGCGATTTTAGCGTCTTTGGTGAACGCATTGTCGTCCAGCAGGTTGATTTTGTAATCAACATAGGTGGACATGTTTTTGTTGAAGTAGTAGCTCGCGCCAACGTCAACGTATTCCACCAGATCCTGGTCGCCGTAAGAACCGATGTCTTTACCTTTGGATTTCAGGTAAGCGATGGACGGACGCAGACCGAAGTCGAACTGGTACTGAGCCACAACTTCGAAGTTCTGTGCTTTGTTTGCAACGTGACCGTCACCGAAAGCTGTCATGTTACGGGTTTCAGAGTAGGTGGTTGCCAGGTAGATGTTGTTCGCATCGTACTTCAGACCGGCTGCCCATACTTCTGCGTTCTCGCCACCTGCGTTCAGGTCGCTAGCTGCACGAACCTGACGGTCAGTACGGTCAGATTTCGCGTAGGTTGCACCCGCTGCGAAGCCGTCGAATTCATAGGTAGAAGAGAGGCCCCAGCCGTCACCGTTAGATTCGGTGATGTCGTTACGGTCGTTTTTACCCTGGTACTGAGCGGCAACGTTCAGACCGTCAACCAGACCGAAGAAGTCGGTGTTACGGTAAGTCGCTACGCCAGTTGTACGGCCAGTCATAAAGCCATCAGTCTGGGTCCAGGTATCGCCACCGAATTCTGGCAGAACGTCAGTCCATGCGCCGATGTCGTACGCCACGCCGTAGTTACGGCCGTAGTCGAAGGAACCGAATTCGTTGAATTTCAGACCTGCGAACGCCAGACGCGTTTTGTTACCGTCAGCACCCTGGGATTCAGAGCGGTTGCCCTTGAACTCATATTCCCACTGGCCATAACCGGTCATCTGGTCATTGATCTGAGTTTCGCCTTTGAAGCCCAGACGAACGTAGGTTTTGTCGCCGTCGTTGTCAGTATCATCAGAAAAATAGTGCAGACCTGTGACTTTACCGTACAGATCCAGCTTGTTACCGTCTTTGTTAAAAACTTCAGCCGCGTTTACAACGCCTGCTGCCAACATGGAAGTGACCGCCACTGCAACTAATTTAAGTTTCATCTTAAATATTCCTTATAATTTTCTTGGGTATTTCCTGAACCACTTCGAACGATTTCCAAACGAGGCTGTTCGTCAATGGCAAGCTATTTTTAAAAATCTTGTAGCCTGCTTTCAATAATAAGTTTCAAAATATTAAAGATAATTTCAATTAGTGTGATCGTGATCGGGTAAATTTCAGCTTTAACGAATAAATTGCCTGAAAATTATGCATTTTGTGCGCGTTTTACCGCCATTTTCGTTGCGGGGAATATAATTATTACCATTTTTATTTCATGGTGTTAATTATCGTTTTTTCCGTTCTTTTGCGATCGTTGATGAAATTTATATGCATTAAAATCAGTGCTTTATAAGATTAATCGCACGCTGATTCCGATGTGTGATGTGAATGTTTTGCAGTGAATTATATTATTTTATGCTTTTTCTGACGTGACTGTTTGCTATGCAGTTATTACGTTCCGGTGTCAGTTTATGTCAATTTGCGCGCCATATCTTTACGAACTAGAGTTAATATAAACAGAATCTAAACCGCTTTCTATTATTTTGCTAAAGAGTGAATGGGCGATCACATTTTAAATTTATGTTAATTATGTGGCCGGGTTGTAATTAACCCGGCATCAGGAAAAGATTATTTTCGTGTGGCGTACCAGCACAGCAAAGAACCCACACAGACCATGATGGCGCCTTGCCAGAAGGAGAAGGACAGTGGGGCGCTCAACAACAGCGCCGCCAGCGCAGCGGATAAGACCGGGGTAAAATAGGACACGGCTGCCAGCACCGTGACGTTACCGTGAAGGATCCCAATATTCCACGACGCATAGCCCAGCCCCAGTGCGACGCCGCACATGAGTAATTTCACTACCACCGGAACGCTGAACACCATTTCCGGTTGATCGCTTAGGGCATATTTCACCCACAAACTCAGCGCGGTAAGCAACACAAAGAGCGTGATCCCGTTTTGTCCTTTGGCATATTTACTGGTTACCGTGCAGTACGCCGCCCAGATAAACGCGCCGGCAAATGCAAGGGCATAGCTGAGGGGGCTGGAGACAACATTGCGGATAATCTCATTCACCTGCAACCCCTGTTCGCCGCCCAATACCCAGCACACACCGAGTAAAGAGAGGGCTAATCCGGGGATCACCCACAGGGACGATTTCTGTCCGTTAAACAAAATGGCAAACACAATGGTCAGACTTGGCCAGAGATAATTCACCATGCCGACTTCAATCGCCTGTGAACGCGTAGCCGCATACCCTAACGACAGCGCCAGACAAATTTCGTAGCTCACAAACAGGAGGCTGCCGGCAATAAGATAGCCGGGAGTGAAGCGCCGGATTTGAGGAAATCCTACCGTCACCAGACAGAGTAAGCCGCTGACGGTATAGATCATGGCGGCACCCCCCACAGGCCCAAGCCCTTCACTCACGCTGCGAATGAGCCCCACCATGGTGCTCCATAACAAGATTGCTGCCAGCCCAATCAGCGTTGCTCTTTTTCTGTCCATATCCTTGCCGCTACTCTCAAAACTAAAGGCAAAACTTATAGCACCGATCGCGCCCCGGTCGCGAATTATTCTCTTAAGCCGTTAATCAAAAAGAGGTATTTAAATGCGAGATGGCTGACTATTAAGGGGGCGAACACCGGCGACCTTGATTTGACGCAAAAAAAACAGGGGCTTTGCTGTTAGTTTGCGGCGCGAAGTCTTATCCGTAAATGAGGACAACAATGGACGTCAGCCGCAGACAATTTTTCAAAATCTGCGCGGGCGGTATGGCCGGAACAACAGCCGCGATGCTGGGATTCGCTCCCAAAATGGCGCTGGCTCAGGCGCGCAACTATAAACTGCTGCGTGCCAAAGAGATCCGTAACACCTGCACATACTGCTCCGTGGGTTGTGGGCTTTTAATGTATAGCCTGGGCGATGGCGCGAAGAACGCCAGAGAGGCCATTTATCATATTGAAGGGGATCCGGACCATCCGGTGAGCCGTGGGGCACTCTGCCCGAAAGGGGCGGGGCTGCTGGACTACGTTAACAGCGATAACCGTCTGCGCTATCCGGAATACCGCGCGCCGGGTTCCGACAAATGGCAGCGTATTTCCTGGGATGAAGCCTTCTCCCGGATTGCCAGACTGATGAAAGCTGACCGCGACGCCAACTTCATTGAGAAGAACGCACAGGGCGTGACGGTGAACCGTTGGCTCTCTACCGGCATGCTGTGCGCCTCGGCGGCCAGCAATGAAACCGGCATGCTAACGCAAAAATTTGTTCGCTCCCTCGGGATGCTGGCGGTTGATAACCAGGCGCGCGTCTGACACGGACCAACGGTAGCAAGTCTTGCTCCAACATTTGGTCGCGGTGCGATGACCAACCACTGGGTTGATATCAAAAATGCCAACGTCGTGATGGTGATGGGTGGCAACGCCGCTGAGGCCCATCCGGTGGGGTTCCGCTGGGCGATGGAAGCGAAAAACAATAACGATGCGACGCTTATCGTCGTCGATCCGCGCTTTACGCGTACGGCATCGGTGGCCGATATCTATGCACCGATCCGCTCCGGTACGGACATTACGTTCCTGTCGGGCGTGCTGCTGTATCTGATTGAAAACAATAAAATCAACGCGGAGTACGTAAAACACTACACCAACGCCAGCCTGCTGGTGCGGGATGATTTTGCCTTCGATGAGGGGCTGTTCAGCGGCTATGACGCGGACAAACGTCAGTACGATAAATCGTCCTGGAACTATCAGTTCGATGAAAACGGCTATGCCAGACGCGATGAAACCCTGAGTCATCCACGCTGCGTGTGGAACTTGCTGAAACAGCACGTTTCCCGCTATACGCCGGACGTAGTAGAAAACATCTGCGGTACGCCAAAAGCCGACTTCCTGAAAGTGTGTGAGGTTCTGGCCTCTACCAGTGCCGCCGACAGAACCACCACGTTCCTGTACGCGCTGGGCTGGACGCAGCACACCGTTGGTGCGCAGAACATCCGTACCATGGCGATGATTCAGCTGCTGCTCGGCAATATGGGGATGGCGGGAGGCGGGGTAAATGCCTTGCGCGGTCACTCCAACATCCAGGGCTTAACCGATCTGGGGTTACTCTCGACCAGCCTGCCGGGTTACCTGACGCTTCCGTCGGAAAAACAGGCCGATCTGCAAACCTATCTCACGGCCAATACGCCAAAAGCGACGCGTGCGGAGCAAGTGAACTACTGGAGCAACTATCCGAAGTTCTACGTCAGCCTGATGAAATCGTTTTATGGCGATGCGGCGCAGAAAGAGAACGACTGGGGCTTTGAGTGGCTGCCGAAATGGGACCAGGCCTACGACGTCATCAAGTATTTCAACATGATGGATAAGGGCAACGTCACGGGCTATATCTGCCAGGGCTTTAACCCGGTAGCGTCCTTCCCGGACAAAAACAAAGTGGTTCGCAGCCTAAGCAAGCTGAAGTACATGGTCGTTATCGATCCGCTGGTGACGGAAACGTCTAACTTCTGGCAGAACCACGGCGAGATGAATGATGTGGATCCCGCATCAATTCAGACCGAGGTCTTCCGCTTGCCGTCTACCTGTTTTGCCGAGGAAGACGGGTCGATCGCCAACTCCGGTCGCTGGTTACAGTGGCACTGGAAGGGGCAGGATGCGCCGGGTGAAGCGCGTAATGACGGTGAAATTCTGGCCGGGATTTACCATCGCCTGCGTGAGATGTACCGCACCCAAGGTGGCAAAGGCGCTGAACCGTTGCTGAAGATGAGCTGGAACTATAAGCAACCGGATCATCCTGAATCCGAAGAGGTGGCCAAAGAGAACAACGGCGTGGCGCTGGCCGATCTCTATGACGCCAACGGCAATCTGGTGGCGAAGAAAGGCCAGCTGCTGAACAGCTTTGCGCTCCTGCGCGATGATGGTTCTACCGCGTCGTCCTGCTGGATCTACACCGGCAGCTGGACCGAGCAGGGCAACCAGATGACCAATCGCGATAACGCAGACCCGTCCGGGTTGGGCAATACGCTGGGCTGGGCCTGGGCATGGCCGCTAAACCGTCGGGTGCTGTACAACCGCGCGTCGGCGGATATCAACGGTAAACCGTGGGATCCGAAACGGATGCTGATCGCGTGGAACGGCGCGAAATGGGCGGGGAATGATATTCCTGACTTCAACACCGCGCCACCGGGCAGTGAGACCGGGCCGTTTATTATGCAGCCGGAGGGGCTGGGACGCCTGTTTGCCCTCGACAAGCTGGCAGAGGGGCCATTCCCGGAACACTACGAGCCAATGGAAACGCCGCTCGGCACGAATCCGCTACACCCAAATGTTATCTCCAGTCCGGTCGTGCGTATCTACGCTGACGACGTGTTGCGTTTAGGCAAAAAGGACAAATTCCCGTATGTGGGAACCACCTATCGCCTGACGGAGCATTTCCACACCTGGACCAAGCATGCGCGGCTTAACGCCATCGCGCAGCCGGAACAGTTTGTGGAGATAAGCGAAACGCTGGCGAAAGCGAAAGGGATTGCCAATGGCGATCGCGTGACGGTGAGCAGCAAACGTGGCTTTATCCGTGCGGTTGCGGTGGTCACTCGTCGTCTGCAGACGTTGAACGTGAATGGTCAGCAGGTGGAAACCGTGGGTATCCCGCTGCACTGGGGCTTTGAAGGTGTGGCGCAGAAAGGCTATCTCGCCAATACCCTGACGCCAAACGTTGGCGATTCCAACTCGCAAACGCCGGAGTACAAGGCGTTTCTGGTCAACATCGAGAAAGCGTAAGGAGCGAGTAAATGGCGATGGAAACACAAGACATTATTAAACGCTCCGCGACCAACCCGATAACGCCCGCGCCGCGCGCGCGGGATTATAAGGCCGAAGTCGCCAAGCTTATCGATGTCTCTTCCTGCGTGGGCTGCAAAGCCTGCCAGGTGGCTTGTTCAGAGTGGAATGATATCCGCGATGAGGTAGGGCACTGCGTTGGCGTTTACGACAACCCGGCCGATCTGAGCGCCAAATCCTGGACGGTGATGCGTTTTAGCGAAACTGACCAGAACGGCAAGCTGGAGTGGCTGATTCGAAAAGATGGCTGTATGCACTGTGAAGATCCGGGCTGCCTCAAGGCCTGCCCGTCTGCAGGCGCCATCATCCAGTATGCGAACGGGATCGTCGACTTCCAGCAGGATAACTGTATCGGCTGCGGATATTGCATTGCGGGTTGTCCGTTTAACATCCCGCGCCTCAATAAAGAGGATAACCGGGTATACAAATGCACCCTGTGCGTAGACCGCGTCAGCGTCGGGCAGGAGCCTGCCTGCGTCAAGACCTGTCCAACCGGGGCCATTCACTTCGGCACCAAGAAAGAGATGCTGGAGGTGGCGCAGCAGCGCGTGGACAAACTGAAAGCGCGCGGCTACGACAAGGCGGGCATTTACAACCCGCAGGGGGTGGGCGGTACGCATGTGATGTATGTTCTGCATCACAATGATCAGCCGGAGCTGTACCACAATCTGCCGAAAGATCCGGCGATCGATACCTCCATCAACCTGTGGAAAGGGGCGCTAAAACCGCTCTCGGCGGCGGGCTTTATCGCCACCTTTGCCGGGCTGATTTATCACTACATCGGTATCGGGCCGAATAAAGAGGTGGATGACGACGAGGAGGAGCATCATGAGTAAGTCGAAAATGATAGTGCGCACAAAGTTTGTCGATCGCGCCTGTCACTGGACGGTGGTGATCTGCTTCTTCCTGGTGGCCGTATCCGGAATTTCGTTCTTCTTCCCGACGCTGCAATGGCTGACGGAAACGTTCGGCACGCCGCAGATGGGGCGTATTCTGCACCCGTTTTTTGGCGTACTGATTTTTGTGGTGCTGATGTTTATGTTTGTGCGTTTCGTCCACCACAATATCCCGGACAAGCAGGATATTCCCTGGCTGAAGGGCATTATTGAGGTCCTGAAGGGGAACGAACATAAAGTCGCGAAGGTCGGTAAATACAATGCCGGACAGAAGATGATGTTCTGGAGCATCATGAGCATGATTTTCGTCCTGCTGGTGACTGGTGTGATCATCTGGCGTCCTTATTTTGCGCAGTACTTCCCGATGCAGGTCATCCGCTACGCGCTGCTGATCCACGCAACCTCAGCCATCATTCTGATCCATGCCATTTTGATCCATATGTATATGGCGTTCTGGGTTAAAGGGTCGATTAAAGGCATGATTGAAGGGAAGGTGAGCCGCCGCTGGGCGCAGAAACACCACCCACGCTGGTACCGGGAAGTGGAGCGACAGGAAGCGAAACAGGAGAGTACGGAAGGGATGAAGTAAAACGTCCTGCGCCGTTGGCTTTGCCCGGCGGCGCTTCGCTTGCGCGGGCCTACGTTATGTGTTCGTCACTAACGCATCTATCGCCGCAATGACGGTACTTCTTGCGCTGCGAAGTTTACATACAAAATTTTTATTATTTAATTTCTTTTTCTCCACGTGTGTTATGCCAGCGGTGTTGAGAAAATATCTCTCAAATTCAATATTCACTAACGGTCCGGAGGGTTGTAATACCTGTGTAAGTTATTATGTTTCGATAAACATCGAACTGAAAGCACATTAAAGCCCTCCAAAATAAGGGTCATCTGATAATAATCCCGCTTTAGCAGTAAATTCATTCATTGCTTTTATGAACTCCTGATCCTGATGGTGCTGGCGTTTACGTTCCTCTGGAGTCAAGGCCTGACGCGGTATTCTCTCTATCCGGGGTAGTCTGCCACTGCAGTTTTTTGTTCGGTTTGGTTTCATTTTTTAGCCTCCTTTGTTGGTGCGGTCATTATCAACCGCAGCCAACAAAAAACAATACCGTTTCCCCTGGTAATCTTCATTATGCGAGCCGTATTCCAGCTTATCAGAATTTCTCCGCAATATATCGGAAAGGATATTTTGTCGGTTTGACTTTGCCAATTTTTCGCTTCGGCAAATCCACTTTTTCAACGTGAAGTTCTTTATACGGGATCTGCGAAAGCAGATGGGAGATAATATTCAACCGCACGCGTTTTTTATCTTCCGAGCGCGCCACAAACCACGGTGCCCAGGCAGTGTCCGTGGAGGCAAACATGGCATCCCGCGCTACGGTGTATTCATCCCATAAATTGAACGATTTAATATCCATAGGCGATAATTTCCAGATCTTGCGGCCATCGTTGATGCGATCGCGTAGCCTGCGTTCCTGCTCTTTCGGCGTCACTTCAAGCCAGTATTTCAGCAAAATGATCCCGGCATCGACCATCGCTTTTTCCATCACCGGTGCGCCATCAAGAAACTTTTCAACCTGTTCCGGCGTGCAGAACCCCATCACCCGTTCAACGCCTGCGCGGTTGTACCAGCTGCGGTCAAAAATAACGATTTCACCGGCAGCGGGCAGGTGCGGAACATAACGCTGGAAATAGAGCTGCGTTTTCTCTTTTTCTGTAGGCGCAGGCAGCGCGACAACCCGGAATACGCGCGGGCTGACGCGTTCGGTTATCGCTTTTATGGTGCCGCCTTTACCGGCCCCGTCGCGTCCCTCAAACACGATGCAGACTTTCAATCCTTTGGCGACAACCCATTGCTGGAGTTTGACCAGTTCAACGTGAAGGCGACGAAGCTCTTTTTCATACTCTTTTGTTTTCAGAGGGGCATTTTTAACGACATCAACAGCGACGCTGGTTTTCTTGTTACTTGCCATGATTGTCATCCTCAGGTTGTCCGATCGCGGGGAAGAAGCGAGGCCGCATTAAGAAGTGTAATTCACCTGAATTAATGGATTAACGTGTCAGTCTGCTGATTTGAACTGGCTCACCATACAAGATTATTCAATAATGCCCGCTGCGAATTTTCACTCGTGGTTGTGGTATGAAAAAGACAATTTTCTCGTTAGCCCTTAGCACGTTTGGCCTGGGCATGGCTGAATTTGGCATTATGGGTGTCCTGACGGAACTGGCGCATGATACCGGTATTTCCATTCCCTCCGCCGGAAATATGATTTCGTTTTACGCCTTTGGCGTGGTGATTGGCGCGCCGATTGTGGCGCTGTTTTCCAGTAAGTTCTCGTTAAAAACCACGCTGCTGTTTCTGGTTGCCCTGTGTGCGGTGGGCAACGCGATGTTTACCTTTTCCACATCCTATTTTTGGCTGGCTGCAGGGCGCTTAATCTCGGGGTTCCCGCACGGCGCAATTTTCGGTGTGGGGGCGATTATCCTCTCGAAAATAGCGCCACCGGGTAAGGTGACGGTGGCCGTGGCGGGGATGATCGCCGGGATGACCGTGGCGAATCTGGTGGGGGTTCCGTTTGGAACCTGGCTAGGGCATACATTCAACTGGCGTTATACCTTTTTCCTGATAGCCCTGTTTGACGCGCTGGTGATCCTCTCGGTGCTGGTGTGGGTACCAAACCTTCATGACGCATCAGAAATAAAACTCACCGAGCAGTTTCACTTCCTGAAAAAACCGGAACCGTGGCTGATCTTCGCCGCCACCATGTTTGGCAACGCTGGTGTTTTTGCGTGGTTCAGTTTTGTGAAGCCGTTTATGGTCAATGTCTCTGGCTTCTCCGAGGGGCTGATGACGATCATCATGATGTTGATGGGCCTCGGCATGGTGCTGGGTAACCTGCTGAGCGGGAAACTATCGGGCCGTTTCAGCCCGCTGCGTATTGCTGCCACCACCGATATGGTGATTGTCGCCTCACTGTTATTGCTTTTCGCCTTTGGTGAACAGAAAACCGCGTCGTTGGTGATGGGGTTTATCTGCTGTGCCGGGCTGTTCGCACTCTCTGCACCACTGCAAATTCTGCTGCTGCAAAATGCGAAAGGAGGGGAAATGCTTGGTGCCGCAGGCGGACAGATGGCGTTTAACCTGGGCAGTGCGATTGGCGCGTATTTTGGCGGAATGATGATTACGCTCGGTTTCAGCTGGAGCTATGTCACGCTACCGGCGGCGATTTTATCCTTCCTTGCGATGAGCGCGCTGCTGGCGTATGGCTATCTGCGCGCCCGGCGGGCTCAGTCTGATGCTCGTGCGCTGGCCTGAGTGCCGGAATATGGTCATAAAAAACCGCCCCATAAACGGAGCGGTTAGTGGGTACGGACCGTTACGAGCGTAAATCAATCACCATACGGCCGCGGATCTGGCCCTGTTCCATCTCTTTGAAGATGGCGTTGATATCTTCCAGCGGGCGCATCGTCACTTTTGGCACCACTTTGCCTTCGGCTGCAAACTGGAACGCTTCCTGCAGATCCTGACGGGTACCAACCAGCGAGCCGACCACCTGGATACCGTCCAGCACCAGACGGGGGATATCAAGACTCATGGCTTCCGGCGGCAGGCCAACGGCCACCACGCGACCACCGGCACGCACCGCGTCCACCGCCGAGTTAAACGCTGCTTTCGCGACCGCCGTTACCACAGCCGCATGCGCGCCGCCGGTTTTTTCCTGCACGATTTTAGCGGCATCTTCGCTGCGGGAGTTGATGGTTAAATCCGCCCCCATGCTTGCAGCCAGCTTCAGCTGTTCGTCGTTAACGTCAAGGGCGATGACTTTGGCGTTGAAGACGTTTTTCGCATACTGCAGCGCGAGGTTACCCAGTCCGCCCAGGCCGTAGATCGCAATCCACTGGCCCGGCTTGATATGGGAGACTTTTACCGCTTTGTAAGTGGTGACGCCGGCACAGGTTATGCTGCTGGCCGCAGCGGAATCCAGCCCGTCAGGCACTTTTACCGCGTAATCCGCGGTGACAATGCACTCTTCAGCCATGCCGCCATCAACGGAATAACCGGCGTTTTTCACATCGCGGCACAGGGTTTCGTTGCCGGTATTACAGTATTCACAGTGGCCGCAGCCCTCAAAGAACCACGCGACGCTTGCACGGTCGCCGACTTTCAGTGACGTCACGCCAGGCCCAACTTCTTTCACGATCCCAATCCCTTCGTGGCCCAGGATCACACCGGTTTTATCACCGAAATCGCCATTTTTGACGTGGAGGTCAGTATGGCAAACGCCACAGCACTCCATTTTGAGCAGGGCTTCGCCGTGCTTCAGTGGGCGTAAGGTTTTTTCGGTAACATTGACCTGATGATCCTGTGTAACAACAGCAGCCTTCATAGGTTTCTCCTTGTTTCTGATGGGTATGTGTATCGCAGGGGAATACTACTTAAGGATTAATAGTTTAGAGGTGTTATGCAAGGCGGCGGCAACATAATGTCACCAATTGATGCGATTTCAGATTAAGAATACAGCGATCCTCTAATAATTAGGGGGGAATTCACTGGCCCGGCGAGAAGCTCGCCGGGCACAGATCTACAGTTTTGCTTCTATCACCTCAATCTCTTTGCGCCATTGCGCCTGCAGCTGTGGTTTCTGATGCTTAGGCTTACGCGCCAGGTCTTCTGCGAGTAGCGTTTCCAGCGCGATCAGCCTTTCAAGCAGATCGTCCGATGCTTGCGCTTTAACATCCGCGACTGCGGGTGACGCCGACGACGCCATCAGGCCTGTGCGTTCACGCAGCCGTTCGAACACCGCTTCGGCGTCATGCCATTCGCTCAGCAAACCGTCCTCAATCAGCCAGAAGCGATTGCAGCTTTGGGCGATCAGCTGCCGGTCATGGCTGACCAGCAGCACTCCGCCGTCAAACTGTTGCAGGGTAGTGGCCAGCGCCTCTTTGCCTTCCATGTCCAGGTGGTTGGTAGGCTCATCCAGCATCAGCAGGCTATAACGGGCAAGCGTCAGGCCGACAAACAGCAGGCGCGAACGCTCCCCCCCGCTGAGGGTGCTGACCTTTTGCCCGTGACGCGCCCACGGGAACCCGGCGCTGATAAGCGCCATCTTGCGATCCTGTGGCGCTGGCGCAAAAGGCTCCAGCGCGTCGAAGATCGTTGCCTCATCCGGAAGCTGATTCAGCGTCTGGTCGTAATAGCCTGGCGACACGCGAGGATGGAGTTTTAGCCCAGCCTCTGACGGTTCACCTGAGAAATGCCGCCAGATGAGCTTCATCAGCGATGATTTGCCGCAGCCGTTACGCCCGACGATAGCCACGCGATCGCCACTTTTAAGCCGCGCAATGTCGACGTGAAATAGATCGGGCAAACCAGGTGCAGGCGGTACGCCGAGGTTTTCCATCTCCAGCAGTCGGTCCGCCCGCAGGGCATCACCACGCAGGGTTAACGTCCACGGACTGCCTGCCGTGAGCTCTGTCTGGCTCTCCTTTAGCCGCTCGACCTGTTTTTCCATCTGTTTGGCTTTGCGGGCCAGATCTTCGTTATCGTAGACTTTGCCCCAGGTGGCCAGCCGTCTGGCACTGGCGGTTACGCGGTCGATCTCCTTTTGCTCCGCCTTATGCCGCAGCGCATCGCTTTCGTCTTTCGCCACCAGCGCCTGGCGCGCGGCGGTGCAGGGAAGGGCGAAGTAGTGCAACATCTTATCGCGCAGGATCCAGCTGCCGTTGGTGACGGCATCCAGCAACTGCCTGTCGTGCGAGACCAGTACAAAGCTGCCGGACCAGTTCTGTAAAAACTGCTCCAGCCAGAGCATGGTAGGCAAATCGAGGTGGTTGCTCGGCTCGTCCAGCAGTAACAGATCCGGCTCGCCGATCAACGCCCGCGCGAGCAGGAGACGCGTGTGTTGCCCGCCGCTCAGCGTCGCCGACGTTAAGGCCATGTCCTGCGGCGTAAAGCCCATACCTGCCAGCAGCGTTTCTGCTTTCCAGCGCAGGCTCTCGCGCTCAGTCGTGGGCAGTTGCGCCAGCACGGCATCCAGCATGGTCAGAGGATAAATGGCTTCTGGCAGATGTTGCTCAACGCGCGCCATCAGACAGTGTCCGGCCAGCGCGACGCTTCCGGCAGCGGGAGAATCTGTGCCGTCCAGCACCTTCAGCAGCGTACTTTTGCCGCAGCCGTTGTCGCCCAGCAGGCCAATGCGGTCGCCTTTTTTCAGCGTAAAGGAGAGGGAGTCGAAGAGCGTGCCAAACGCCGTATCAACACGTAAAGATTGTGCAGTGAGTAAAATGCTCATTGTTGCTTACCCAAGAGTTACAGGCATGTTTATGCCTCGTCAAACATCGCTGACGATAACTCAGTAAGCCCGAGAGAAGGGATTTCAGGGGTTGGTGTCTTCGCTCAAGCAGAAGTTATCGCAGCACGATACCGATAACGCTTGAGCTGGTGCGATCACCAAATGCATGTGAAACATTGAAAATTTCACAGTACAGCATAATTGGCCTCCTTATATATTCAGTGGGTTAATGGATGAAAGGAGTGTAGCGGGGGAAAGGCGGTTTGGCTAGGGGGGACGAATGTAATTCCCTCTCCCACAGGGAGAGGGAACGGTCGGAACACAGTGTTAGATCGAAGTACGACGGTAGCTGCGGTATTCCGGCATCCAGAAGTTGTCGTCGATGGCCTGCTGCAGCGCGTCGGCAGAGGTTTTCACTGCCACACCCTGCTGCTGGGCCATTTTCCCGACCGCGAACGCGATAGCACGCGACACCTTGTGAATGTCTTTCAGCTCTGGCAGCACCAGTCCTTCGCCATCGTTCACCAGCGGCGAGTGGCCCGCCAGGGTTTCGCTTGCCGACATCAGCATCTCATCGGTAATGCGCGACGCGCCGGAGGCGATCACACCCAGACCAATGCCCGGGAAAATGTAGGAGTTGTTGCACTGGGCAATAGGATAGGTTTTGTCCTTCCACACCACCGGATCGAACGGGCTGCCGGTTGCGACCAGCGCGTTCCCTTCGGTCCAGGCAATGATGTCCTGCGGCGTTGCTTCCACGCGCGAGGTCGGGTTGGAGAGCGGCATCACGATAGGGCGTTCGCAGTGCTTGTGCATCTCACGAATGATCTCTTCCGTGAACAGCCCCGTCTGACCGGAGACGCCAATCAGGATATCCGGCTTCACGTTGCGCACTACGTCCAGCAGAGAGAGCACTTCGTTGTCGGTGTCCCAGTTCTTCAGGTTCTCACGTTTCTGCACCAGCTTGGTCTGGAACGGCAGCAGGTTTGGCATGCCGTCGGTCAGCAGGCCGAAACGGTCGACCATGAACACGCGGGAGCGCGCCAGCTCTTCGCTTAGCCCTTCACGCTGCGTCTGGGCGATAATCTGCTCGGCGATACCACAACCCGCAGAGCCTGCGCCCAGGAAGACAATTTTCTGATAGCTCAGTTGGCTGCCTGCCGCGCGACTGGCGGCAATCAGCGTGCCGACGGTGACCGCGGCGGTGCCCTGAATATCATCGTTAAAAGAGCAGATCTCATCGCGATAGCGGTTCAGCAACGGCATCGCGTTTTTCTGCGCGAAGTCTTCAAACTGCAGCAGCACGTCCGGCCAGCGGTGCTTGACCGCCTGGATGAAATCATCGACAAACTGATAGTACTCGTCGTCGGTGATACGCGGATGACGCCAGCCCATATACAGCGGGTCGTTAAGCAACTGCTGGTTGTTGGTGCCCACATCCAGCACCACCGGCAGGGTATACGCCGGGCTGATGCCGCCGCAGGCGGTATACAGAGAGAGCTTACCGATTGGGATCCCCATGCCGCCAATACCCTGGTCACCGAGACCCAGAATACGTTCGCCGTCGGTCACCACGATCACTTTGATATTGTGGTTCGGCACGTTCTGCAGAATATCGTCCATGTTGTGGCGGTTCTGATAAGAGATAAAGACGCCACGGGAGCGACGGTAGATCTCTGAGAAGCGTTCACAGGCGGCACCCACCGTTGGGGTGTAGATCACCGGCATCATCTCTTCGAGATGATTTTGTACCAGACGATAGAAGAGGGTTTCGTTGGTGTCCTGAATGTTGCGCAGGTAAATATGTTTGTCGATTTCGGTTTTGAAACCCTGATACTGGATCCACGCGCGCTCTGCCTGTTCTTCAATGGTTTCCACCACTTCTGGCAGCAAACCGAGCAGGTTGAAGCTGCTGCGCTCTTCCATGCTGAAGGCGCTACCTTTGTTGAGCAGGGGGAATTCGAGTAATACCGGGCCGGCATAAGGGATATATAGGGAACGATGTTTTTTCAGTTTGTTGTCCATGTCACTCACTCTTTTTTTGAAGATCCGTCCCTGACACTGCTGTTTGTCATCTTTCTGGCCTGTGCGATGGGGTGCGGTCAGGCGGTATTATAAAGGAGCTAAATATTAATTACCGCAACACATAAACAAAAACACCATCGGTTTTGCCGATGGTGTTGAGGATCTCTCCTGGGAACTTACTTGCCCGCGTGGCGTTTTCTGCCGGTGGCGTGAGTGACCTGTGTTTCACTGTCGCCTTCAATCACCACTTTACGTTGGTTAGAAAGCTTGTAGTTCAGTCCCAGTATATGGCGTGCCTGACGGTTCGATTTCATGTTAACTCCTCAATCCTGTTGATAGTTTTAAGGACCAGTTCGCTTACGCAAACGAAATGTAACCCCTTAGGTTGCAGATCCAGCTTAGCAGGTTTTTACAAAGGTGCGTTTTGCCCGCTGACGACGTAGTTAATGGTCTGCTGGTAGATGTCACTGAGGATGTCATTGTCTGTGGATTCCACCCACTTGGTCAGTTCCATCAAAATGTCATCTTCAGTCACAGCACCATGCTCGGCGTGAAGACCCTGTGCAATCGCGTTAACGAGTTCAGGTTGTGCTGCTGCAGTATTGGCCGGGTAATAAGTAAACATGCTGCCTCCGTGTCGTTGTCTGTTTAATGGTACGGCTCGCAAAAAATTTAATTCACAAACAGAATGGCAAATATTTTGGCCGCTGTGTCTAAGATTCATCTTAGAAATAAAAATGACATAAGTGCATGCTTTTATGCGCTTTTAGAATGGGAGGATATATTGAGGGTTTGCCGCGAGGATATTCTGCAGGTGCTCCTGCTATCACTGAAATATAGCAGGAGCAGATTTTACATTACCACTTCATTTCGCCAGTATTCACTTTGGCGCTTAATTCCAGCGAGCTCTCTTCAGCCAGACCCGGATACTGTTTTTTCATGGCGTTGATCACGCCTGTCGATGTTTTATGTTCTGACAACGCCTGTTCGAAGTGCTGGAGATAATCACGGGTAAAGTCGATAGCACCGCTGCCTGCCGGTGGTGTTCCCAGATAGTGACCCGGGATCACGCGTTCAGGCTTATGTGCCGCCATGCTTTCCAGCGTCTGTTGCCACTCCTTGCGGCTGGCTGGCGTCTGGGTGTCTGCCGTCCAGACGTGGATACCCCAGGCGACACCGGTGCCACCGAGGATAGTTTTAGCCGAAGGGATCCAGACATAGGCGGCGTAGCTTTCTGGCTGCTCGATATCAATCTTCTCGCCGTCCACCATGAAGGTAGTGGATGCCAGTACCTGCGGAACGATAAGTTCGGTTGGCGCACCGTCTTTCATCTGCGGTCCCCAGAAGGCAAGCTTGGCGTCTTTGGTGGCCTTGATATGGTCAACCACCTGCTGTGTGGCCACCACTTTGGCATTCGGGAAGGCTTTCACCAGCGGTTGCAGTCCAAAATAGAAATCCGGATCGCCAGAGGTAATGACGATTTTGTTCAGGGTTTTCCCGCTTTTGCGAATTTTGTCGACCAGCGCTTCGCCATCTTTGACGCTGAACTGGGCGTCAAACAGCACGGCCTCTTTTGGACCAGAGACCAGCGTGGAGGAGACCGCAAACATCCCTTTGTTCTGCGGATTATAGGTATCAATGGTTAATGGCGCAGCCAACACCGCGGGCGTGATAAGCGTGGAAAGCAGTGCAAGGTGAGTGAATTTCATTCTGATGTCTCTGTTGTTCAGGAAAGTCTTTATTGTACGGATATTCGCATTTGCCAGAATTCCTGAAACAAGACATGCTTTGTTTCATAAATCGAGCAAATGGGGTGTGATATGGATCGCGTTATTGCCGCTCAGGTCTATAACCGGATATGCGAGCTGGGAAGCCTGAGTGCAGCGGCCCGGGCGTTGGGTATCTCCCGTCCGATGGTGAGCCGCTATCTTGAGCAAATGGAGAAGTGGGCCGGTACGCGGCTGGTAAACCGCTCGACGCGCAAGCTGACGCTGACGGCGGCCGGAGAGAAGGTGCTGCTAAAAACGCGAACGCTGTCCCAGCTGTCGCAGGAAATTGAGGGCCAGTCGGAGAAAGATCTCCCTTCAGGCACGCTACGGGTGGCCTGCGCCCATTTTACCGCCATGCATCTGATTGCCCCGGTGCTGCCCGGCTTGCTTTCGCGCTACCCGCAGCTGCGCATTGAGCTGGATGTGAACAACCACCCGGTGAGTCTGGTAGGGGAACGCATTGATGTGGCGATCCGCATTACGGATAACCCAGAGCCCGGGATGATCGCCCGCAGGCTCGGGGAGTGTCGTTCCGTGCTGTGCGCGTCGCCGCAGTATCTTGCAACCCACGGCACGCCAGAGCAGGTGAAGGAGTTAGCGCAGCACAACTGTCTGCACTACAGCTTTTTCGCCGGTCAGGCTTGGCACTTCCTGACGCCGGAAGGGGAAAACGTCAGCGTCGCCGTGAGCGGCAACCTCAGCGCCAGCATCTCGTCATTGTTGATGGAGGCGGCGGTGAAGCATTGCGGCATTGCCATGCTGCCGGAGCAGGAAGCACATGCCGCGATTGAACAGGGCACGCTGGTCCCGCTGCTGAGCAGCCTGACGCCCAAAGCGTTAGCCATTCACGGTATTTATCAGTCCCGGGAGTTTCAGCCCGCAGCGTTGCGCGTGTTTCTTGATGAGATAGCGCACCATCTGTCAGGCGACGTGCAGCGGGAATAGGTTACAGAATTGTCTGTGTTCCAGGGTGTGCCGGAATCATCGTCTATACTTACCCCTTTGTAAGCCAAAAGGAGAGCAAGAATGACGATTCATAAGCACGGTTCGGCACACTGGTCTGGTGATATCAAAAATGGCAAAGGGACGGTCTCAACGGAAAGTGGCGTCCTGAATCAACAACCTTACGGCTTTAACACCCGCTTCGAAGGCGCTAAAGGCACTAACCCGGAAGAGTTGATTGGCGCAGCTCACGCCGCCTGTTTCTCAATGGCGCTGTCGCTGATGATTGGTGAAGCGGGCTATACCGCAGATTCCATCGATACCACAGCGGATGTCTCGCTGGATAAAACCGATGGCGGCTTCGCAATCAGCAAAATTGCGCTAAACAGCAAGGTCACCGTACCGGGTATCGACCCGCAGAAATTCGACGGCATCATCCAGAAAGCGAAAGCAGGATGCCCGGTGTCGCAGGTACTGAAAGCGGAAATCACGCTGGACTATAAACTTAACTAAGCCTGAGCCGGGCGAAGGCCCGGCTATCCCTTCAGCGCAGCAGGAAAAACCGCTGCCAGCCATGCAATAAACGCCTTAAGCCGATGCGTCAGATGCCGGTTTTGCGGATAAACCACGTGAAACGGATACGCGGCCGGTCGCCAGTCGCTTAAAATTTCTTGTAACGTACCCGCCTGAAGATATGTCTTTGCTGAATACGTAAACGTCTGAATGATCCCTAATCCTGCCACCGCCGCTGCCAGGTGCGCATTGCTTTCATTAACGCCGAGATAGTGCGAAATGCCGATCTCCTGCACCTCGCCGCCTTTCCTGAAGCGAAACGGAAAGGGTCGCCCGGTGACCGGGGAGAGATAGCTTATAAGTTTATGTCCGTTGCGCAACTCTTGCGGATAAGCCGGAACGCCGTGCTTTTTCAGATAGCCCGGCGTTGCGCAGGTCACCATGTCGGCGTCGCCCAGATGACGGGCGATAAGGGTGGAATCGTTCAGCGGACCGCCTCTGATCACACAATCCACGTTGCCGCTGATCAAATCAACAGGACGATCCGCCACGCCAAGATCGATGCGAATATCCGGGTAGCGCTGCATGAAATCCGGGAGCAGGGGGATGAGCACGTCGCGGGCAGTCGAACCGCCAATATCCACCCGCAGATGTCCTTTCGGTGTGGCGTGAGAGACGCGAAACGAGGTATCGATATCTTCGATATCAATGAGCACCCTGAGCGCTTTTTCATAATACTCCGCGCCTTCCGGCGTCGTGACCACCCGGCGGGTGGTACGGTGCAGCAGCCGTATTTCAAGATGCGCCTCAAGCGCTTTCACAAGCTTGCTCAGTGTGGCAATGGGCATGTTTAGCGAATCAGCCGCTCGGGTAAAGCTACCGGTTTCCACAACCCGCGTGAAGGCGCGCATCGCCATGAGCTGGTCCATCTTTTTCTCTCGATTATTTCTGTCTGTGAATAGTCATTTTCATTTTTGCTGGTTTTTCACTAATCCGGCAAGGGCTAATGTGTCTCCAGCGCAAGCAAAAACGCGCAACGCAAACCCAACAAAAGGTAAATGACATGAACACAACGCTCTTCGAAAAAATCGCACTGGTCACTGGCGGCAGCACCGGTATTGGTCTTGCCACGGCGCAGGAGCTGGCGGCTCAGGGCGCCAAAGTCTATATCACCGGTCGTCGACAGGCCGAGCTGGATGCCGCCGTCGCACAAATTGATTCCCGTGCGGTGGGTATTCGTGCCGACGTCTCACAACTCGCCGATCTGGATCGAGTCTATGCGCAGATAGCAAAAGAAGAAGGGCGTCTCGATATTTTGTTCGCCAATGCGGGTGGCGGAGATATGCTGCCGCTGGGAGCAATCACCGAGGAGCAGTTTGACCGTATTTTCGGCACAAACGTGCGCGGAGTGCTGTTTACAGTACAAAAAGCGCTGCCGCTGTTATCTGCCGGTTCGTCCATTATTCTGACCGGTTCAACGGTGTCGATAAAGGGAACGGCAAACTTTAGCGTCTACAGCGCCAGCAAAGCCGCCGTGCGCAACTTTGCCCGCTCCTGGGCGCTGGATCTGCAGGGCCGTGGGATCCGTATCAACGTGGTCAGTCCTGGCCCCGTCAAAACCCCTGGACTCGGCGAACTGGTGCCAGAAGAACATCGTCAGGGGCTGTACGATGCGCTGGCTGCACAGGTTCCGTTAGGACGTTTAGGTGCGCCGGGCGAGGTGGGGAAAGTGGTGGCGTTTCTGGCCTCTGACGCGGCCAGCTTTATTAACGCCACCGAGCTGTTTGTTGATGGTGGGATGGCGCAAATTTAATCCACATTACGCCAGCAGCGCACGCTACGGCCCTCGTGTGAAGGCTGTAGCGGCTGCGGGCGTTCACACCCCTGCGTGGCCTGCGGACAACGGTCGCGGAAATAGCACCCCTCGGGCAGATGGCGGTTCCCCGGGAGATCCGTTTTACGCAGCGCCAGGTTTTCATCCAGCGGCTCACCGGTTCTGGGAACGGAATCGAGCAGCAGCCTGGTGTAGGGATGACGCGGCGTAACCAGCACCTGTGCCGCCGTACCCAGTTCGACAATCTGCCCCAGATACATCACCGCCACGCGATCGCTCATGTGCCTGACAACCGAGACGTTATGGGATATCAGCACATAGGTCAGATTGCGTTCCTGCTGCAGCTTCACCAGTAAATTGAGGATCTGCGCCTGTACGGAAATATCCAGCGCGCTGGTGGGCTCATCCAGCACGATGATGTCCGGGTCAGAGGAAAGAGCGCGGGCGATAGCAATACGCTGGCGTTGCCCGCCGGAAAAGGCGTGCGGCAGGCGGTCGAGGTATTCCGGGCGGATACCGACCTGCTGCGCCAGGTTTTCAGCAAGCTGACGTCGTTCCCGTTCGCTGCTGCGTTTTTGCACCCACACCGGCTCGGTGATAATGCGCCAGACCGGCAGACGCGGGTCAAGCGACGAGAGCGGATCCTGGAACACCATCTGCATACCGCCCGCGTGGTTTGTCCGTGCACACAGGCCGGCACTGGGTTTGAGCATCCCCATTAAAAGCTGCGCCAGTGTGCTTTTACCACAGCCGGATTCGCCAACAATCCCCAGCGTTTCGCCGCGATGGATCTGAAGATCCAGCCCGTTAAGAGCATGCACCTGTTCCGTGACCCGCCCCAGCCAGTTTTTGCGTGCGGGAAAGTTAACGTGCACGCGATCCAGTTCCAGCAGTACGTCAGACATGGGTTTTCTCCTGTTGCGGATACCAGCAGGCCGCCCGCTGGCCTTCGGCCCCCTGAGGCAGTAAGCGCGGCGTTTCAGTGCATTTTACGCCCGCAGCAAAACAGCGCTCCCGAAAAGCACACCCGCGCGGAAGCTGGCTAAGATTGGGCACTGTACCGGGGATGGCAGGCAGCATCTCGCGCGGCTCGCCGTTTTCAGGCGCACACTGCAACAGGCCGATGGAATAGGGATGAACGGGATGGTGGATCAGCGTTTGCGTGGTGCCGCTTTCAATCACGCTCCCGGCGTACATGACATACATCCGATCGCAGAGCTGTGAAACCACCGCCATATCGTGGCTGATGAACAGTACCGAGGTTCCGCTGGCCCGCGCTTTATGCTTCAGCAATCGCAGTACCTGTAGCTGGACGGTGACGTCCAGTGCGGTGGTCGGCTCATCGGCAATAATCAGTTCAGGCTCGCAGGAGAAGGCCAGCGCAATCATCACCCGCTGGCGCATGCCACCGGACAGCTCGAACGGATAACGTTCCATGACCTCCGCCGCATCCGGGATCTGCATCTCTTCCAGCAGGGTGATCGCTTTTTTCCCGGCATCACGCCGTGAAAGGGGCTGATGCTGGCGGATCACCTCCACCATCTGTTTGCCAATTCGTCGCGTTGGGTTCAGCGCTGTCATCGGCTCCTGAAAAATCATCGCCACTTTGGCACCGCGCCACTGGCGGAGCTGTTTCTCGGATGCATTCAGGACATCTTCACCCAACAGTTTTACCTGCCCGCGATGGACCCGGTAACTGCCCTCCGGCAGCAGACGCATGGTCAGCATCGCCGTTACCGATTTTCCGGAGCCGGATTCGCCCACTACGCCAACAATCTCGCCGCGTTTGATCTCCAGCGATACGTGGTTCAGGGCGTGAACTTCACCGCGAAATATCGGGAAGCTCAGGTGTAAATCTTCAATGGTTAATACTGCTTCGCTCATGCCTGTTTTCCTCCCGATTTCGGATCCAGCAGGTCGCGAATGCCGTCACCAAATAGATTAAACCCGACGGCAGTGATCAGAATTGCCGCACCAGGAAAGGCGCAGTACCACCACTGGTCGAGCACATAGTTGCGGCCCACGGCCACCATCGCTCCCCATTCGGCGGTGGGCTGCTGTGCCCCAAGGCCGATAAAGCCCAGCGTGGCGGCCATCAGAATGGCGCTGCCAATATCCAGTGAGGCCTGCACGATCAGCGGTGGCAGGGCGTTACGCAGAATGTGCCAGCTGATCAAATGCCAGCGCGACGCGCCAAATGTACGGGCGGCCTGCACATAGGTAAACTGGCGCACCACCAGGGTTTGCCCGCGCGCCAGGCGAACGTAAAACGGGATACGCACAATCGCAATCGCCAGCATGGCGTTAAACAGACTCGGCCCAAGCGCCGCCGCCAGCGCCATGGTCAGTACCAGGGAGGGAATGGAGAGCATAATGTCCATCACCCGCATAATGATGGCATCGCCGCGCCCGCCCAGCACGCCGGACAAACAGCCCAGCAGCGAGCCGATACTCCCGGCAATCACCACCACCGCCAGCCCGGCGGTAATGGATTGCTGGCTACCGACCAGCACGCGGCTGAACAGATCGCGTCCGACTTCATCGGTACCAAACCAGTGTTGCGCAGACGGGGCCTGCAACCGGGCAGTGAGATCCAGCGCGTTCGGATCATGGGGGACGATCCACGGTGAAGTTACCATCAGCAACAGCATCACCAGCATAATCACCCCGCCGATCAGCGTGAGCGGGCTTTGACGCAGCATCCAGAACAACCTTGGCCAGTCGATGCCCGGTTTCGTTGTGTTTACGGGGACGGGCGTTTCCTCAGTCAACATCATTCGGCACCTCCGCGCCCGATACGAGGGTCAATCCACAGATAGAGCAGATCAACCACCAGATTGACGACCACATAGGCCAGTGAAACCACCACGGCGAAGCCCATGACGGCAGGGAAATCCAGCGCCTGAATGGAGGTCACCACCCAGGCACCCATGCCTGGCCAGGCAAAGACGGTTTCGGTCAGTACCGCACCATAAAGCAGATCGCCCAGCGCCAGCCCGAGTACGGTAATGGACGGGATCATCGCATTCGGCAGGGCATACCGCAGGACGATATACCAGCCCGGCAAGCCGCTGGCGCGGGCGGTGCGAATGTAATCTTCGCTGAGCTGCTCCAGCATGGCGGAACGTACCTGACGCGCCACGATGCCAAGATGAACAAACGCCAGCGTCAGTGACGGTAAAATCAGGTGTTGCAGGGCGTTGAAAAAGACCTCGCCGTTACCCTCCAGCAGGGCATCCAGCAGATAAAAGCCCGTCACGTGGGCCGGCGGGTCGAGCCAGTCGTCCAGCCTGCCGCCGCCGGGCAGAAGCTGAAGATGGCCGTAGAACAAGACGATGACGCCCAGACCCAGCCAGAAGGCCGGTGTGGAGATCCCGGTCATCGCCATCAGCCGTACCAGATGATCCAGCCAGCGGTTACGGTAGACCGCCGATAAAATCCCCAGCGGAACGCCGATCACCAGCGCCAGCAGCAGGGAACAGAACGCCAGCTCCAGCGTGGCAGGGAAGAAGGCTTTTAAATCTTCCGCCACCGGCCGCCCGGTACGGATAGAGGTCCCTAAATCGCCGTGCGCCAGGGCGTCCACATAGCGGCCAAACTGGATATAGAGCGGCTGATCCAGTCCCAGTTGCTGGCGAATGTTCTGCACTATCTCGTCGCTGGCACGGTCACCGGCCAGCAGGCGGGCCGGATCGCCGGGGATCAGGTGTGAAATGATAAAGGTGATGATACAGACACCGGCTACTACCAGGATTAACCCCCAGCAGCGCTGGCGCACAATGCTCCAGAACGTCATACACTTTCCCCCGGCGAAACCGTTATTTGCTCATGGTGGCGATGTTGAACACCTGCTCGAGCATTGGATTAAAGGTGAAGCCTTTGACCTCTTTGTTCATTGCCAGCTGGTAGTTCTTCTGGAACAGATAAACGTAGGCCGCTTCGTCAATCACAATCTTCTGCGCCTGCTGGTAATCGCGGGTGCGCTCCGCCTGGTCCGTGGTTTTCAGCGCCGCCTGCAGCAGGGAATCGACCTCTTTGTTCTCATAGAACGAGCGGTTGCCCGGCAGACCTTTTTTGTCCGACTCAAACCAGTAGTTCATGAACATGTACGGGTCGGCAAAGTCCGGGCTCCAGTTGCCAATGGCAATGTCATAGTCGCCTTTACCCACGCGGTCGCGCATGGTGGCGTTAGCCAGTTTTTCCAGCTTGACGTTGATACCGAGCTTGCCCAGGCTGGCCTGAGTGGAGAGGGCGATAGGCTCCCAGTTCGGGTCGTTGTCCGAGTAGAGGAACGTCAGGCTGGCCGGTTTATCTTTGACTTTCTCCAGCGCCGCTTTCGCTTTGGCCTCGTCAAAGCTGTACTGCATGGCGGTGGCGTCAAAGCCCCACATGCCATCCGGGATCGGGCCGCGCATCTGCTTGCCGTTACCGCTGAGAATGCCTTTCACCATTCCCTGATAATCGGTTGCCCAGGAGACGGCGCGGCGCAAATCCACCTGATTCAGCGGCGCTTTGCTGTTGTTGAGATAGAGATAGGTCACGCGCAGGGACGGATACTCCGCCACGGCGACTTTGCCCTCCTGCTTGAGCGCCGAAAGCTGATCGACAGGCAGGGAGTCGGCAATATCCAGATCGCCACGGGAAAGCTGCAGGCGACGCGACGCGCTTTCACCGATAATTTTCACCGAGACGCGCTTAAAGTGGGGCTTATCTCCCGCCCAGTGCGGGTTAGGCACCAGCACCAGCTGCTGACCTTTTTGCCAGCTCTTCAGCATAAATGGCCCGGAACCGGCGGTGTTCTGCGCCAGATAAGCTCGCGCGTCATCGGCGGCATTGGCCTTCAGTACGGCCGGGTTAATAATCGATGCACCGTCATTCGCCAGGGTATAGAGGAAGGGAGCAAACGGCTGGCTGAGGGTGAACTTCACCGTGTGGTCATCAACGGCATCAATTTTGAGATCTTTCGGGAACGCTTCAGACGGCCCCTGGCTGAGCTTCAGCAGGCGCTCAAACGACAGTTTTACCGCTTCAGCGGTGACCGGCGTGCCGTCAGAGAATTTCGCGTTGTCCGTCAGGGTGAAGGTCCACTCTTTCTGATCCTCAGATGCCTTCCAGCCCGTGGACAGATCGCCTTCGACCTCCGTGGTGCCAGGCTTGTACTTCACCAGACGCTGATAGGACGGATAAGTGACGGTCCAGTCGTTGTTATCAATGGTGATTGCAGGATCGAGGGTTTGCGGGTCGGCGGCTTTACCTATCACCAGCATGTCTTTCGGAACGGCGGCCTGCGCAGCAGGCATGCTCAGGGCCAGCGTGGCGGCGATAAGCGTCGTGAGAAGCGTTGTTTTCATGGCAGTGCTCCAGGTTTAAAGAGGGGTGTGCGTCAACGGAAAACAGGCGAAACGATCGTCAAGAAGGGGATAACTGGCGGCGTTTGGCAACTCGAAGTGCCACCATTCGCTGCCGATCCCCACAAAGCCGCCGCCAAACATGATGGCGTTAAGCAGCAGGCGGTTGCGCTGGGCGTGCGGCGGCACGGAGGGGTGATACGGATGAGAACGGTCATCCATCTCATCAAACCCGGCCCCCATATCCAGCACGTTGTTATGTTCATCCATCAGGGTGACGTCGATGGCCGTGCCGCGGCTGTGATTGGAGCCAATGGCCACATCCACCACATATTCCGGGTTCGGGCACGCATCCCACAGCTGCGCCTGGGCCTGCTGTGGGCGATAGGCGTCGTAGACCACCAGTTTCAGTCCGGCGAGCGTGGCGATGCCAATCGATTTCGCCAGCGCGGTGGCGGCATCGGTATGCAGCAAACACAGCGCCTCCTGATAAATGGGACGGCCAGTCAGGTTGTCGGCGGTGGCGTATTTCAGATCGATATGCAACTCAGGAAACATTCTGGCGACATCAATCAGTTCACTCTCTTCGGGCATAGCTCCGCTCCTTTAGCGTTCGAATTGTCCAAACTCTTGTTGTAATTCACGGTTTATCGTCAGACGGTCTGCAAGCGCATCACCCAGCGCCTGGACCACGCCTGACAGCAGCAGGTTGAAAAGACAGCTCACAGGGGCCAGCGAATCCCAGAAGTGGCCGGTATCGGTTTTAACCTGCAATAAATCAATAGGGTAATCCCGCGCCCACGGACACCAGATATCGGTGATCAGGGCCATCGGAATACTTTTCTCACTTGCGACACGACAGTACTGCCGGGCAATGGCGGAATAGGCGCGGGTATCGGTCAGCACCACATAAGGGTGGTCAAAACCGGAGTTGAGCGATTCAACCCAACTGCCGGATAACCCCTCGGAGTAGCTCACGCGCGGACGCAGATATTCCAGGTGGCTGAAGAAGGCGTTGGCAATCCCGCGCGTTGACTGAATACCCAGCACAAACACCGCCTCAGCATGGGTGAGCTGATGGACGATTTGCTTAAAGACATCGGTTTGTGCCAGCTGATAAACATGGGTGATTGCGTCCACCTCCAGCGAAAGGGAGTGCTGGAGGCGATCCGAGAGCGGACGCTGCTGTTGCCAGGAGTCCAGGCGTTCGTTCATTCCCCAGGGCTGATAAGGATCGCGCAGGCTTTTTTTGGCATCGTCCAGATTGCGATACCCCAGCTTGCGCAGGAAGCGCCCGACGGTGATACCGCTGGTGCCGGTAGTCAGCGCCACGCTCTCTGCCGTCTCAAACGGTATCAGCGCGGCGTGCGCCAGCATCCAGCTTGCCACACGCTTTTCGCTGGGCGTCAGCTGGCTGAAGGTGGCTTCGATACGGTTCAGCATTTCAGGTTTGGTGGTCATTACCGCCTCGCTGTTAACCGGCTGTCAATGGCCGGAATTATGTTACCTGGTTAACAATGCATGACGCGTGCCATGTTCACATGACGGCGAAAAGCCGCTGTGCTGTAAATTTCATGCAATATTTGATTAACCAATGATCAACATTTGTGCAGCGTAGTTCACTTTTGGTGCATTGTCGGATTCGACAGAGATGAATTTGGTGAATACGTCAGCCCCTTCACATTTTTGATAAGATACAAACACAGTGACTAAGAGAAGGAACCCGGCATGGCGAATTTGCCCTGGCGTGTCAGCGTGCGCCTGATGGCTCTCGCAAAGAAAGTGGCGATGGTCATAGGGATTATCGTGGTTGTGCTGCTGGCAGTGCGGGTATATCTCTCGCAGCAGGGGCCGGCGTTACATCTCTGGCATACCTGGCGTGCGGATGAAATGAGCGTAAGCGAGCTGGATAAGGCGAACTTTGCTGACTATCTCGACCGGGAAAAGGCCATCTTCACCGACCTGGATAACGCGGTCACGGCAAAAACGAAGGGGGAGGAGCGTACCGCCTTAAACCGCTACTACCGTCAGAGCCTGGTGTGGCCCGGAAAATTTACTCCGGATGCAAATCGCTCGTTTGTGCTGATGCCTGCCGGTAAACCGCGTGGTGCGGTGGTTTTACTGCACGGACTCACCGATTCGCCCTATAGCGTTAAGCACCTTGCCGTTGATTATCAGCAGCGCGGATTTGTGGCCGTGGTGCCGCGTCTGCCCGGACACGGGACGGCACCAGGGGCGCTGACAAATATTGACTGGGAGATGTGGCTGGCGGCGACGCGTCTTGCCGTGCGCGAAGCCTCCCGTCTGGCGGGGGATAACGTTCCTTTGCATCTGGTGGGCTATTCCAACGGCGGGGCGCTGGCGATGAAATACACCCTGGACGCGCTGGAGTCGCCTTCGCTGCGAAAACCTCAGCAACTGGTGTTGTTGTCACCGATGATCGGCGTCACGGCGTTTGCCCGCTTTGCCGGATTCGCAGGCTTACCGGCACTGTTACCGGCGTTTGCGAAAGCGGCGTGGCTGAATATCGCGCCGGAGTATAACCCTTACAAATACAACTCTTTCCCGGTAAACGCGGCGCGTCAGTCGTGGCTATTGACGAAGGCGCTGCAGGAGCAGATTGGCCGCGCTGCACAAAACCACACGCTGGATCGGTTGCCGCCAGTACTGGCCTTTCAGTCGGTGATGGATTCCACCGTCAGTACCCGTGCGGTTGTCACGGGGTTATTCGACCAGCTTCCGGCCAACGGCAGTGAACTGGTGGTGTTTGATATCAACCAGGCGGCGAGTTTCCGCCCGTTATTCCGGCCATCGTCGTGGACGGCCCTCTCTGAGCTTTTGCCGTCTGCGCAACGACGTTACAGTGTCACGATTATTACCAACGCCAGTGCGGAGCGTTTCGCCACGGTCGCGAAGCACATCCCCGCAGGCAGCACAGAGGAGACCGTGGAGCCGCTGGCGCAGCAGTATCCGCCGGAGGTCTATTCGCTTTCGCATGTCGCCGTACCTTTCCCGCCTGATGACGATCTGTATGGCCGGCATCCTGCCGTGAAAAACCGCTATGGCATCAGCCTGGGCACCATTGCGTTGTGGGGAGAGACCTCCGTACTGAGCGTGGGTAAAGATACCCTGATGCGGGTGACCTCAAATCCGTTTTACGACTACATGAAGATGCGGATCGACAACCGCATCGGGACGGAGGAAAAAGGGTGATCCCTTAAGCTGTTAATTTATTAGGTAGCGCTGGTGAAGTATGTTAAACAGTAACTTCCCCGGCGCCTCCCTTATTCTGGAACCCATTCCTGTGCTCACCACGCTGATTTATCGAAGCCAGTTACATTTATCCTGCCGGTCCGCAGAATTAAGCGCGCTGGTAGAACGAGCACGAAGCCGCAATGCCAAACTGAACATCACGGGTGTCCTGCTCTCGAACGGCTGTGACGTCATGCAAATTCTTGAGGGCGCGGAAGAGAGCGTCGTGAAGTTGTTCCATAAAATTCGCGATGATGAGCGCCACAGTGGCGTCGTCGAACTGATGCGGGATTACGGCCCCCGCAGACGGTTTGACAATGTCGGCATGCTGCTGTTTGACCTGCAGGTCCAGTCCCCAAAAGAGGTGCTTGAGTCGGTTTTGCATTACAGCCAGCTGGAAAGCTATCTCATATCCGATGATCGGGTGTTCAAATTCATTCAGACCTTTATCACCGGGAAACATACCGGCCAGACGAGGAACCCGGTGGATGCGGGAAAATGGACGCTCGCATGTGAAAAAGCGCCCTTCGGTGAGGCCATGGGGTTGATAGCCGGTCAAATCTGTCAGTTTGCGCTGCAGCCGATAGTCGAGCCCTCGGAAGGGAAAATCAGTTCACTTGAAGCGCTTATTCGTGGCAACGATGGCGGGAGCCCGGAACATTTCTTCAAAACGCTCGATCAGGACAAGCTCTACGAAGTGGATCTGCAAACCAAAGCGTATGCCTTTGCGCTTGCGGAGAAACTGGGTATCGGCAGCCATAAAATTGCGGTGAATTTGCTTCCCATGTCGCTGGTCAAGGTGCCCGGGGCGGTCGAGTTTCTGGTGGAGCAAATCAGACAACACGGGCTTCAGCCGGAGCAGGTGGTCATAGAAGTAACTGAAAACGAGATGATTTCCGGCTTTAACAAATTCAACAGCGCGATCAAACAGCTTCGGGGGGAAGGTATTGGCCTGGCGATCGATGATTTCGGCTCCGGGTATGCGGGGCTTTCACTGCTTACCCGCTTCCAGCCGGATAAAATCAAGATCGATCGGGAAATTGTCAGCAATATTCATCTCAGCGGCCCAAAACAGGCGATTGTCCGATCGATAGTGAGCTGCTGCACCGACCTTGAGATCACGCTGGTGGCGGAAGGCATTGAGAAGCTGGAGGAGTGGTGCTGGCTGGAATCCGCCGGTATTCGCCGTTTTCAGGGGTTTCTGTTTGCCCGGCCGCAGCTTAACGGGGTGGGCGATATTCACTGGCCACACCTGGTACGATAACGCTTTTTCCTTCCTGATTATTTCCCCTTTGGTCAGCCTGTGTTTAAATAGCTAAAACGGTTTAATATAGTTTAGCTACGGGGATGACATGGATAAAATCTGGGTACTCGGTGATGCAGTGGTGGATATACTGCCAGAGGGGGACGGCACATTGCTGCAATGTCCCGGCGGCGCACCGGCAAATGTGGCGGTCGGCATCGCCCGACTGGGCGGAAAAAGTGCCTTTATTGGCAGGGTTGGCGACGATCCGTTTGGCCGTTTTATGCAGAAAACGCTGGCGGATGAGCAGGTTGATGTGCAGTGGATGCGCCTCGATCCGGCTCACCGCACCTCAACGGTGGTGGTTGATCTGGACGAACAGGGCGAACGCTCGTTTACGTTTATGGTTCGGCCGAGCGCCGATCTGTTTCTCGACTCCACCGATCTGCCGCCTTTCAGGGCCAAAGAGTGGCTGCACGTCTGCTCCATTGCGCTCAGCGCGGAGCCGAGTCGCTCTGCCACTTTTCAGGCGATGGATGCAATTAAAAAAGCCGGTGGTTTTGTCAGCTTCGACCCCAACATTCGCCCCGACCTCTGGCAGGATGAGGGCGAGCTCCGCCGTTGCCTCGAACTGGCGCTACAGCGCGCGGACGTGGTGAAGCTCTCCGTTGAAGAGCTGACGTTTTTGACCGGCGAATCCCATATCGAAACCGGTCTGGCGGCGCTGATGCAACATTGTCCGGCCCGACTGGTGCTGGTGACGCTGGGTAAAGAGGGGGTAATGGCCTGGCATGAGGGCATCACGACACACTATCCGGCCACTCCGGTGGCGTGTGTTGACACCACCGGCGCAGGCGATGCGTTCGTCGCAGGGTTGCTGTTCGGCCTGGCCTCGTCAGGCCAGGATCTGGCTGCCATCCTCGCACTGGCCCAGCGCTGTGGTGCGCTGGCCACGACGGCCAAAGGGGCGATGACCGCGCTGCCGTACCGTCACAACCTGTAATTCCTTCCTGGCCGCCGACCGGCGGCCTGAATTGTCGCCTCGATCACACTTACTAAAACGGTTTAGCAAAAAGTATTGCCGATCCAAAATTCACGGGTTTAGTATCAGCAACCTAAACCGGTTTAGCAATTTAGCATTATCAAAACACTTTTTTTAGGGATGCGACAAAATGTATAAAAAACGCAGACTTGCCGTGATGATTGGCATGCTGGCCGGTAGTACCTCTGTTTTTGCCCAGACCGATATGACAAGCATTGAATCGCGCCTGGCGGCGCTGGAACAGCGTCTTCAGGATGCGGAAATGCGCGCCCAGAATGCGGAGAAACGCGCGACGGCAGCAGAACAAAAAACGCAGCAGCTGGTTGCCGCCCAGCAGCAAACGCAGACCACCACCCAGGAGGTGGCCCAGCGTACCACGATGCTGGAAAAGAAAGCCGATCAGAGCAGTGGTTTTGAATTTCACGGTTATGCCCGCTCAGGCCTGCTGATGAATGATGCGGCGTCCAGCAGCAAAAGCGGTCCGTATCTGACGCCTGCCGGGGAAACCGGGGGCGCGGTCGGTCGTCTGGGTAACGAAGCGGATACCTACGTTGAGCTAAATGTGGAACACAAACAGACGCTGGAGAGTGGGGCGACCACGCGCTTTAAGGCCATGTTAGCCGACGGGCAGAAGACCTATAACGACTGGTCAGCCGATACCAGCGATCTTAACATTCGTCAGGCCTTTGCCGAGCTGGGCAATCTGCCTGATTTCACTGGCGCGCTGAAAGGGAGTACCTTCTGGGCCGGTAAACGCTTTGACCGCGATAACTTTGATATTCACTGGCTGGATTCTGATGTCGTGTTCCTCGCCGGTACCGGCGGCGGTGTCTATGACGTGAAGTGGAATGATACGCTGCGCAGCAACTTCTCGATTTACGGGCGCAACTTCGGCAGCGAAGAGCAGATCGACAACAACGTTCAGAACTATATCCTCAGCATGAATCACTTTGCCGGGCCATTCCAGCTGATGGTGAGCGGCCTGCGGGCGAAGGATAACGACGAACGCAAGGACAGCAATGGCGATCTGATTAAAACCGATGCGGCGAACACCGGCGTGCATGCTCTGGTGGGTCTGCACAATGACAGCTTCTACGGACTGCGGGAAGGCTCAGCGAAAACGGCGCTGCTGTATGGTCACGGCCTGGGGGCAGAAGTTAAAAGCATCGGCTCTGATGGCGCGCTGCTGTCAGAAGCCGATACCTGGCGCTTCGCAAGTTACGGTGTCACGCCGCTCGGCGGTGGCTGGCATATCGCGCCTGCGGTACTGGCTCAGAGCAGTAAAGACCGCTACGTCAAAGGCGACAGCTACGAGTGGGTTACGCTCAATACCCGCCTTATCAAAGAGGTTACGCAGAATTTCGCCCTGGCGTTTGAGGGCAGCTATCAGTACATGGATTTGAACCCGGAAGGCTACAAAGATCGCAACGCCGTTAACGGCAGCTTCTACAAGCTGACCTTCGCACCGACCTTAAAGGCGGGCAAAATTGGCGATTTCTTCAGCCGTCCTGAACTGCGCCTGTTTGCCACCTGGATGGACTGGAGCAGCAAACTGGATAACTACGCCAGCGATGACGCCTTTGGCAGCAGCGGCTTTAACGCTGGCGGGGAATGGAACTTTGGGGTCCAGATGGAAACCTGGTTTTAACCCTTCACGCTCCCGCCAGGCGGGAGCGTATCAAACATCATAAAAATGAAGTCAGGCAGAGGTAACTATGGATTTTGATAATATTTCCCGTGCGCTCATTCCGCTGCTCGGTGGCAAAGAGAACATCGCCAGTGCCGCGCACTGCGCAACGCGCCTTCGTCTGGTGCTGGTCGACGATGCGCTTGCTGACCAGCAGGCCATCGGCAAGGTCGAGGGGGTGAAAGGCTGTTTTCGTAACGCGGGCCAGATGCAGGTGATTTTTGGCACTGGCGTGGTGAATAAGGTTTACGCGGCTTTTATTCAGGCGGCAGGGATTGGTGAATCCAGCAAGTCAGAAGCGGCAGATCTCGCGGCGCGTAAGCTCAACCCGTTCCAGCGCATTGCCCGCCTGCTTTCCAATATTTTCGTACCGATCATTCCCGCCATTGTTGCGTCCGGTTTGCTGATGGGCCTGCTCGGAATGGTGAAAACCTACGGCTGGGTGAATGCCGATAACGCCATCTACATCATGCTGGATATGTGCAGCTCGGCGGCGTTTATTATTTTACCGATCCTGATTGGTTTTACCGCCGCGCGTGAGTTTGGCGGTAATCCCTATTTAGGCGCCACGCTCGGTGGCATTCTGACCCATCCGGCGCTGACCAACGCCTGGGGCGTGGCGTCCGGCTTCCACACCATGAACTTTTTCGGCCTTGAGATTGCCATGATTGGCTATCAGGGAACGGTGTTCCCGGTGCTGCTGGCCGTCTGGTTTATGAGCATTGTGGAGAAAAACCTGCGCAAGGTCATCCCGGATGCGTTAGACCTGATCCTGACGCCGTTCCTGACCGTCATTCTCTCCGGTTTTATCGCGCTGCTGATTATCGGCCCGGCGGGACGCGCGTTAGGCGATGGCATCTCCTTTATTCTGAGCACGCTGATTACCCACGCGGGCTGGCTGGCCGGTTTGCTGTTCGGCGGGCTCTATTCGGTGATTGTTATTACCGGCATTCACCACAGCTTCCACGCGATTGAAGCCGGGCTGTTGGGGAATCCGTCGATTGGCGTTAATTTCCTGCTGCCCATCTGGGCCATGGCGAACGTGGCGCAGGGTGGCGCGTGCCTGGCGGTGTGGTTTAAAACCAAAGACGCAAAAATCAAAGCCATTACCTTACCTTCGTCGTTCTCAGCCATGCTCGGCATTACCGAAGCCGCAATCTTTGGTATCAACCTGCGTTTCGTGAAACCGTTTGTGGCCGCGCTGATTGGCGGTGCGGTGGGCGGCGCATGGGTGGTGTCGGTGCATGTCTACATGACGGCGGTAGGGCTGACGGCGCTGCCGGGGATGGCCATCGTGCAGGCCAGTTCGCTGCTCAACTATATTATCGGCATGGTGATTGCCTTTGGCGTAGCGTTTACCGTCTCGCTGCTGCTGAAATATAAAACGGACTCTGAATAATGACATTACCTTCCCGCTGGCCTGCCGTGCTGCAGGCCGTGATGAAAGGCCAACCGCGCGCGCGTGCCGACCGCCACTACCCGCAGTGGCACCCGGCACCGGTGACGGGGCTGATGAACGATCCGAACGGTTTTATCTGGTTTGCCGGGCGCTACCATCTGTTTTATCAGTGGAACCCGCTGGACTGCGATCACCGCTATAAATGCTGGGGGCACTGGAGTTCGCACGATCTGCTGCACTGGCAGCACGAGCCGATGGCGCTGATGCCAGATGAAGAGTACGACCGCAACGGTTGCTATTCCGGCAGCGCCGTGGACAACAACGGGATGCTGACGCTGTGCTATACCGGCAACGTTAAGTTCGATGACGGCAGCCGCACCGCCTGGCAGTGCCTGGCGGTGGAACAACCGGACGGGACCTTTAAAAAACTGGGGCCGGTGCTGGCGCTGCCGGATGGCTACACCGGCCACGTGCGCGACCCGAAAGTGTGGCAGCACGACGGGCAGTGGTACATGGTGCTGGGCGCGCAGGATGTGCAAAAGCGGGGCAAAGTGCTGCTGTTCAGGTCTGCCGATTTGCACACGTGGGAATCGTGCGGAGAAATTGCCGGTAACGGCGTCAATGGACTGACGGAGGCGGGATACATGTGGGAGTGCCCGGACCTGTTTGCCCTCGACGGGACGCACGTTCTGATCTGCTGCCCGCAGGGGCTGGCGCGTGAGCCGCATCGTTATCTCAACACCTATCCGGCAGCCTGGATGAGCGGGGCGTTTGACTATCAGCGCGGCGCATTTGAGCACGGTGCGTTACACGAACTGGATGCCGGTTTTGAATTCTACGCCCCGCAAACGACGCTGGCGGAAGATGGCCGGCGGATCCTGATTGGCTGGATGGGCGTGCCTGACGGGGAAGAGATGCTGCAGCCCACCCGGGCACAGGGCTGGATCCATCAGATGACCTGTCCGCGAGAGCTGCGCTACCGCGACGGCAAGCTCTGGCAGACTCCGGTGCGTGAGCTGGAAATGCTGCGTGAAGAGGAACTGCACTGGCAGGGCAACGCCTGCGATGCGCCGGAGCTTGATGCCTCGCGCCTTGAGTTCGAGCTGAGCGCTGCCTGCGCGAAACTGGATTTTGCCGGTGCGCTGCACCTCACGGTCGATTGCAATGGCCTGCGTCTGGAACGTGCCAGCCTGCAAACGGGTGAGACGTTAACCCGCTACTGGCTGGGTGAGGTTCACCATCTGCGCGTTCTGTGCGACCGCTCCAGCGTCGAAATTTTCATCAACCACGGCGAAGGGGTGATGAGCAGTCGCTATTTTCCTGACCAACCGGCCCGGGTGCGATTCGAAGGTGCGTCCGACATCACATTACGCTACTGGTCGCTGCGCGGCTGCATGGTAGAATAGCGGTTTTGGCAGCCGGATCTAAGTCGTTGTGAGAAAAACAAAACGCGTCACCATTAAAGACATCGCGGAGCTGGCGGGGGTGTCAAAAGCCACCGCCAGCCTGGTACTGAACGGACGCAGCAAAGAGCTGCGCGTGGCGGAAGAGACCCGTGAGCGCGTGCTGGCCATTGCGAAAGAGCATCACTACCAGCCCAGCATTCACGCCCGCTCGCTGCGCGATAACCGCAGTCACACCATTGGTCTGGTGGTCCCGGAGATCACCAACTACGGGTTTGCCGTGTTTTCTCACGAACTAGAGACGTTGTGCCGCGAGGCGGGCGTTCAGCTGCTCATCTCCTGTAGCGATGAAAATCCGGGGCAGGAGACCGTGGTGGTCAACAACATGGTGGCGCGTCAGGTCGACGGGCTGATTGTTGCCTCCAGCATGCTCAACGATGCGGATTACCAGAAACTGAGTGAACAGCTGCCCGTGGTGCTCTTTGACCGCCATATGAATGACAGCTCGCTGCCGTTGGTGATCACCGATTCCATTACCCCGACAGCCAAACTGGTGGCCGACATCGCCCGCCAGCACCCCGATGAGTTTTATTTCCTCGGTGGGCAGCCACGGCTTTCCCCCACGCGCGACCGCCTTGAAGGGTTTAAACAGGGTCTGCGCGACGCGAACGTTACGCTGCGCCCGGAGTGGATCATTCACGGAAATTATCACCCGAGTTCCGGTTACGAGATGTTCGCCGAACTCTGTGCTCGCCTGGGGCGTCCGCCAAAAGCCCTGTTCACCGCCGCCTGCGGCCTGCTGGAAGGGGTGCTGCGCTATATGGGGCAGCACAATCTGTTGCAAAGTGACATCAGGTTAGCCAGCTTTGACGATCACTATCTTTACGATTCGCTCACGATCCCGGTGGATACCGTGCGCCAGGATAACCGTCAGCTTGCATGGCACTGCTTTGATCTGATTGGGAAATTGATCGACGGTGAAACACCAGAGCCCGTGCAGCGGAAACTGGATGCCACCCTGCAGCGGCGCTATAAAGCGGCAGAATAGCCCTGCCGGAGGACGGGATACATCAATAACTTTAATTAATTTAAGTTTTGGTTTAGCCGATAACCATAAGGAATAATTTTCTTTGAGGTATCGGTTCATGTCGTTAAAAAAATCATCCCTGATTGTCTTTTTCTCGCTGCTTTTCTTCTTTATCGCCAGCACCCTCACCAGCGTTGGCCTCATCATCAAAAGTAATAACTCCCTGGATAACGTGAACAAAGAGATCCAGGTGGTGCTGTCAATTATTGATCCCATCAACCATAGCCGCACCCTGCGCGTCCGGGTGATGGAGTATGTGAAGATGGTAGAGGCGGGCGCATCAGCGGATGAATCTGCGAAGCTCGCCGCAGTAAAAGAGGCACTGACCAAAGCCGATCGCGCCTTTGCTGCCTTTATGGCGTCTCCCCGTCTGACGGATGAAGCGCCGCTGGTAAGCGCTTATCAGGATGCCTGGCAGAATTACCGTAACCAGGGGCTGGCACCGCTCATTGATGCTGCCGCCGCGCACGATATTGCCAAATTCAACGCCCTGATACCGGAAGTCTCGCGCCTCGATCGTCAGTATGAGATTGTCCTCGACCAGGTTCTGGCCGTACACCAGGCCTATGCCAAAAGCCTGAACGAAGATGCGAGCAGTAACTTTGTTTCTGGCCTGGCGATTATCGCCGCTATCGCACTGCTGTTTGTGCTGGTGATTGTCGCCGTCAGCCTGCTGATGAAACGCCTTGTTCTGGCACCGGTTAATCTGGCACGTGAACATTGCAGCCAGATTGCCGCAGGCAAACTCGATATTCCGGTGCCTGTGAAGGGGAATTCCGGCAATGAAATTGATCACCTGATGGGCTCTATGGAGCAGATGCGCCAGGCGCTGCTGGCAACCATCGCCCAGGTGCGTGACGCGAGTCATACCGTGACCCATGCCGCACAGGAGATTGCCTCCGGGAATATCGACCTGGCTTCGCGCACCGAACAGCAGGCTTCTGCGCTAACCCAGACGGCGGCAAGCATGGAAGAGCTGAGCGCGACCGTCGCCAATAACACCGATAACGTCTATCAGGCCGGAAAACTGGTGCAGGACGCGGTGAAAAATGCCCACACCGGGGAGGCCGTCACGCGTGAAGTGATTGAAACGATGAATACCATCGCCGCAAACTCGAAGCGCATCGAGGACATCACCAGCGTGATCAACAGCATCGCTTTCCAGACCAACATTCTGGCGCTCAACGCGGCGGTAGAAGCGGCGCGCGCCGGTACCCAGGGGCGTGGTTTCGCCGTGGTAGCCAGCGAAGTTCGCACGCTGGCGCAGAAAAGCGCGGTGGCGGCCAAGGATATCGAAAGTCTGATTGCCCAGTCGGTTTCCAGCGTCAAAAACGGTGCCGAACTGGTGGGGCGCTCAGGGGAGGTGATTGACTCGATTATCAGTTCCGTCAATAAAGTGAACACGCTGATGGAGCAGATCTCTGTGGCCTCTGAAGAGCAAAGCCGCGGGATTAGTCAGGTCGGGCAGGCAGTGACGGAGATGGACGGCGTGACCCAACAGAACGCCGCGCTGGTGCAACAGTCCGCCGCGGCGGCCGCGTCGCTGGAAGAGCAGGCCCAGCAGCTCACGCGGAGTATTTCGAGTTTTAGTTTGCCAGTGCAGGCTTGATATTATTGTGGATTGTAAGCCGGGTAAGCGTAGCGCCACCCGGCAATAAACGCGGCTAAGTTGTTGGTTTCAGCTTAATATTGCAAAGTGTTTTGATTCAACAACCGGTGTGACGGGCATTATCTTTGGCGATGTTTCGCTGATAGCCGATGTAGCCGAAGGCATACCAGTAGCGCCGGGAATAAAAAGAAAATTAATCCTGTCAGGAATGCGTCATCCCCATGAAAATGCAGTATGGCATTAAAAAATACGCCAGCAGCCACGCCGACCACTAATAAAAATATAAACACCCAGACAGTGTGGTACCAGAGGATATAATTCGTCAGTCTGCCTATCATTACCGGATTGCTCCTTTTTAATGTGTCTGTTTCTATTTCCTGCTGCAGGGCATGACGCTTTGAATAATAGACAGAGATGTAATGATTACAAACCTTTAACTAAAAATAGTTAATTAAGCCTCGCTTTAGATTATTGTTAAATAGAAGGTTTTTTGGATGATTATAGGAATAGTCTCAACAACAGGAGTAGGGCATTTAAAAAGCATCAATATCAAACCTGCTGAATAAATAACCTGATTTAAAAGCGCGAACAGAACGGCATTATTACGGGTTTTAATTTTTATGCTGTTTCCGTTCGTCAGTCGCGAAAAGCGTAAACCACATTGACTACGATGTTTTTAAAAATTTTTAGCAATATTTCTGTTCCTCATCCGTCTACCTCATCACAAGCCATAATCAGTTACTGTAAACGAGGTTAACACCATGAGAGAGTTTGATATGCACGGCAGAGGTCACGGGCGCGGATTCGGTCGCCACCGTATGGGCAAGGGCTTAGTCATCGGCGCGGTCATTTTTATCGTGCTCGGCCTGCTGGTGATGTCCCTGTGGAACGCCTTACTCCCGGCGATCCTCGGCGTGAAAGCCATTGGCTTCTGGCAGGCGCTGGGCATTTTGATATTGAGCCGGATCCTGTTTGGTGGTCTGGGGTTCCGTCCGGGTATGTTTGGTGCGCACCGCCGGATGCACGAACGCTGGATGAACATGACGCCCGAACAGCGTGAAGCGTTCATGCAGCAGCGCCGGGAAGGATTTGGTCGCCATGGTCGCGGGCACTGTGGCTGGCACGGCCACCGTGACGACAAGCGTGAAGACAACGCGCCGAAAGCGCCGGACGCAGAGTGAGCGAGATGAAAACCGGGGAGGCGGGCGGATCCTTGCTGATGTCGGCGGTTAATGCCTGCCGCGCCCGGCTGAGAGCCTTTATTCGCGGAAGAACCCCGGTACGTGACGACGCCGACGATATTTTGCAGGAGATCACGTATCAGCTGATGAAGGTGGAACAGCCGGTCGAAAACGTTGCCGCGTGGCTGTTTCGCGCGGCGCGAAATGAGATGACCGACCGGGCGCGGAAAAAGCGTGAAGTGTCGCTCTCCGGTTATTTCAGCTTCACAGGCGAGGAGGATGACGATTTTCCGGAAGATGAGATCGCTGAAACCCTGTTCGGCGTTCCGCATACCCCGGAAGAGGAGTACCTCAAAACGCTGCTGTGGGAAGAGCTGGGGCAGGCGCTGGCTGAACTGCCCGCAGCGCAGCGCGAGGTCTTTGAGAAGACGGAGCTGCAGGGCTACAGCATCAAATTGCTGGCCGGGGAAACCGGGGTTAGCGAGCAGGCATTATTATCGCGTAAGCATAAGGCCGTGTTGTTCCTGCGCACGCGATTGCGGGATGTGTATGACGCGCTGACAGGGGGGTAATGTTCCCGGCAGACAAAACCTTACACTGTCGGGACTTGTAGATTCATCACTATCGTTTATGATCGGGGCGTCTTGTTATTTTGGAACGTTATGCGCAACCGTCAGCTTCTCGGTAAATGGCTTCTGATAATCACGTGTCTGGCAATGGCAATTTGCCTGGTTCAGCGTGCGGTTTATCTCAACCATTTTTTACAGGGGCTGGATCCTCAGGTGCAAACGCTCATGATGGCTGACGCCCCGGGTCAGGAGGCTGAACAGCCCGGCCCGTCGCCGTGTCAACTTGGCGCACAGTCTTTGCTTTGCGCCCAGCCGCTGTTTTTTGACGGTGCGCTACCGGCGATTATTATCTTCTTCGCTCTGCTGCAGTTATTTACCCAACGGCGCACATTTCTCTCCAGGGAGCAGCCTGTCCAGGCACCGCCTCCCCGAATACACCTCAAAAACTGCGTTTTCCGTGAATGAAAAACATCGTCACCACACGATAATTTTCACTATTCACGGAGTAAAACATGGTTAACCTTTTCAGGGGACTCGTCCTCCTGTGGCTGTCCTGCATGGGTATTGCTCATGCGGCAGATACGGGCTGGCTGGTGTCACCGCAAAACGATCACGCCCGCATCCGCTTTCAGGCTGAGCGGGATCACGACCGCATCATCGGCCTGCTCAGCGTGGAGCTGCAGCCCGGCTGGAAAACCTACTGGCGTTCGCCGGGCGAGGGCGGCGTGGCCCCGAAAATCAGCTGGCCACAGGGCGTTAAGGATACCTGGTACTGGCCGGTTCCTTCCCGCTTTGATATCTCGGGCCTGACGACCCAGGGCTACCACGATAGCGTTACGATCCCCATCACGATCGCCGGGACGGACGCGGATGTGCTCGACGCCACGCTTACGCTCTCAACCTGCAGCAACGTCTGTCTGTTGACGGACTACAAGCTGCATCTGGATTTCCGTGCGCCAGCGGATGCGGGCTTTCGTACGGCATTTGAAGACGCGATGCGTTCAGTACCCGGTGCGTCAGGCGTGTCGTCAGACTTCAGCGCCTGGTTATCAGACGGCAAGCTGATGATGACGGCCACGACGGAAGGCGAATGGGTCAATCCTGGGATCTATTTTGACCCGCTGGAGGGTGACATTCTGCCCGGCGAACCGGTGATTAAGCACACCGGAAACCGGCTTCAGGTCGCGGTTCCGGTCACCGATGAGTGGGGCGATAAACCCGCGACGCTTGCGGGGAAAACGCTGTCGTTTGTCGTCACCAATGGCGATAAAGCCCAGCAAACGCAACTGACCGTTGGCGCAGCCCCCGCAGACGCGGTGCAGAGTGCGCCAGCGGGAACAGTCAAAATGTTGGCCTTTGCTCTGCTGGGCGGGCTGATCCTGAACCTGATGCCCTGCGTATTGCCGGTAATGGGCATGAAGCTCAGCAGCGTCCTGCAGGCGGGTACGGACACGCGGAAAATCCGGCTGCGTTTCCTGGCGACCAGTGCGGGTATTCTGACCTCCTTTATGCTGCTGGCCACAATGGTAACCGTTCTGAAACTCACCGGCGCGTCGCTGGGCTGGGGCATCCAGTTCCAGAACCCGTGGTTTATTGGGCTGATGGTTGCCGTGACCTTTATCTTCGCGCTGAACCTGTTTGGTGCGTTTGAGCTGTTTCTGCCTTCCGCCGCCACCGGACGGCTCGCCACAACGGGCGGAACCGGACTGACGGGCAGCTTCTGCGAAGGCGTGTTTGCCACGCTGCTTGCCACGCCGTGTTCCGCGCCGTTCCTCGGTACGGCCGTGGCCTTTGCGCTGGGCGCACCGCTGCATTCCCTGTGGCTTATCTTCCTGATGCTCGGGGTGGGCATGAGCTTGCCGTGGCTGTTCGTGGCGCTGATCCCCAAAACCGCCTTGTTGCTGCCAAAACCTGGCCGCTGGATGAATACCCTGAAGGTGATTCTGGGGGTGATGATGCTGGCCTCCAGCCTGTGGCTGGTGACGTTGCTGAGTCTGCATCTGGGCGAGATGTTCAGCCACATCCTCATGCTGCTTCTGATTGTGGTCGCCATTGTGGTCTATGCCCTTCGCGGTCAGACATCATCGCCGCTGTTCTGGGTGGTGGTGATTGCGCTGGCCGTATTCGGGGGCTATCAGCTGCGCGGGATAGTGAACGCAACGCCGGTAACCACGGCTGAGAATAGCGAACAGACGATCCCGTGGCAGCCGCTCAGTGAAGAGGCAATCAGCGATGCTCTTGCGCAGGGGAAACGTGTGTTTGTGGATATCTCGGCGGACTGGTGTGTCACCTGCAAGGTGAATGAGCATCGGGTGCTGAATCAGCCGGAGGTTATCGCCGCGCTGCGCCAGCCGGATGTGGTGGCGCTACGCGGAGACTGGAGCCAGCCATCAGAGACGATTGCGGCGTTTCTGAAATCACGCAATCGCTACGCCATCCCGTTTAACCAGGTGTATGGCCCTGGAACGCCGGAGGGCGAGATCCTCTCGCCATTGCTGGACAAACGCACCCTGATGACCACCCTGAACAAAGCAAAAGGCTAACGCTGTTATGAAAAAAATCCTTATTACGTTTCTGCTGTTTTTCGCGTCAGCCCAGGTGATGGCGGCGGACCCGATCACCCCGGATCAGGAGCAACGCGCTCAGAAGCTGGTCTACGATTTTCTGTTTAACGACCCGGATTCACCGCGTATCGGTGCCAAAAATCCAACGCTGACGCTGGTGGTGTTTACGGACTACAACTGTCCATACTGCAAAAAATTCGATCCGTATCTGGAGAAGATCGTTGAGAAACATCCGCAGGTGGCCGTGGTGTTTAAGTTTTTGCCGTTCCGTTCGGAAAGCTCGCTAACCGCCGCGCGCGACGCGTTAACCGTCTGGCGTTCACATCCTGAGCAGTTTATGAAGTTCAACGAAACCCTGATGGCGAAAAAAGGGTATCACGATGATGCCAGCATTCAGGAGGCGCAAAAGCGCGCGGGCGTGAATGTTGCAACGCCGGATGATACGAGCCTGGTCACGGTAAAACGCAGCCTGATCATCGCCGAAAAACTGGGCATTCAGGGGACACCGGCCACGCTGATTGGCGAAGGGCTGTTACCCGGCTGGGTGCCTTTCGAACAGTTTGATGAAATGGTCACCGATGCACTGAAAAACCGCTAACCTGAAGGGGGCCTCAGGCCCCCGAACAAACCGGAGAGGGACATGAAAAAATTACTGTTACTTTCGCTGCTGACCGCGTCAGGGCTGGCGCAGGCTGCGGATGCTATACCTGATGTCGTGAAGACCTTTAGCGAGCAGCAGGAGATTAAGATCCTCAAGAAGATCGACGTACCCGGTGGCGCACCCGCCTGGCTGGGACAATATCAGGACATGGGAGTGACGCTCTTTCTGACACCTGACGGAAAGCACGTTATTTCGGGTTATCTCTATGACGAGAAGGGTAAAAACCTCAGCGAGGGTATTTTCCAGAAAGAGATCTACGCCCCGATGGGACGCGAAATGTGGAAACAGCTTAACGCTGCGCACCCCCTGAAAGAGGGGGCGGATAACGCGCCACGCAAAGTGTTTGTCTTCGCCGACCCGTTCTGCCCGTACTGCAAGGCATTCTGGTCAGAAGCACAGCCGTGGGTGACGGCGGGTAAAGTGCAGCTCAATACGCTGCTGGTGGCGTTCCTCAACCCAAACAGCGGCCGTAACGCATCTGCGATCCTGAATGCAAAAGATCCGGTTACGGCGTGGAAGGAGTATGAACTGTCCGGCGGGAAAAAACTGCCTAAACCGGAAGGCACCGCCTCGCGTGAAACCGTGGCGATACTGCAAAAACACCAGGCGTTAATGGACAGTCTGGGGGCGAATGCCACACCGGCCATTTATTATCTCAATGACCAGAATGAGCTCCAGCAGGTTGTCGGTATGCCGGACGCGAAGCAGCTTGAGGCGATGTTCGGGCCGAAGCCGTAAAAAATCAGGCAGAAACAGGGCGTTTCTGCCTGACTGTACTTAGCTTCCCCAGCGTCCTTTCAGGTAGTTTACCGCCTGCTGCGTCTGCGGCTGGTTGAGGTAATCTTCGCGGAACAGGATCGTGCCATTCACGTTCGGCAGGGAGTCGTTGAGATCGAGCTGTTTTTTCAGCTCCGGCACGCCGCCCTGAACCGTCCAGTCCGGCTCATTTCTCGACGGCTCGCCCACTTTATAGAACGCAATGCCGATGTACAGACGGGTATGGGTCGGTTTCACCACGTCGGCCCACCATTTGGTCAGCACGTCATAGCGTGCCGCATCGCGGGAGAAAGGCCAGTAGATTTGCGGGGCAATGTAGTCCAGCAGCCCCTGTTGCACCCACTGACGGGTGTCAGCGTAGGATTCATCATACGCCGCCGCGCCACGGGTGTCGGATCCTGCCGGGTCAAAGGAGCGGTTACGCCAGACACCCGCCGGGCTGACACCAAATTCAACCTGCGGTTTTGTCTGTTTGATCGCCCGAGAGACCTGCACAATCAGCTGCTGCGTATTGTGGCGACGCCAGTCGGCTTTGGAGCTAAACCCCTGGCCGTATTGTCTGTAGGTCTGCGCATCATTCAGCGTTGAGCGAGGCGATTCGGCATAAAAGTAGTCATCAAACTGCACGCCGTCTATCGGGTAGTTCGCCACCACCTCGGTCACCACCCGGGTTATCCAGTCACGCACCTCCGGGATGCCCGGGTCGAGCACAAACCGATCGCCTGCGATGCGAACCCACTCAGGGTGCTGCACATAGACGCTGGACGGTTGTTGGTATGAGGTGCGGTTCAGCGCGGCGATGGTTGACGGTTTGGTATTGGTTGAAACGCGATAGGGGTTGAACCAGGCATGAACTTTCATCCCACGCTTGTGGGCTTCATCGAGCATAAACTGCAGCGGATCGTAGCCCGGATACTCGCCAATATTGCCGGTAAGCATATCTGACCACGGCAGGATTTTGGACGACCAGAGCGCGGTGCTGTCCGGTTTTACCTGGAAAAACACCGTGTTAATTCCCAGGCGTTTCAGATTGTCGAGTTTGTCGATCAGCGCCTGTTTTTGCATCGCAATACGCTGGTCAGCACTGCGGCCATTCACCGACGCGACCGGCGGCCAGTCGAGACGGGAGACAGTTGCCAGCCAGATCCCACGCATCGGCTCGTTTGCCTGCTGCGTCGGTTTGCCTGGGGTCGGGAGCGGTGTGACCAGCGACTTTGGGGGTTTTGAGGAGCAACTAACAAGTAAAAGCGCGCAGCCAAGCAGCGCACCAGTCCGTTTTACATGTCGCATCATTTGCGTATTAGCTCTTGGTTATCCGACTATTGGCCCAGGGGTTAAAAGCGGGCGCCTCGCGTTCAGCGGTCCCGTTATCATTGAGGGAATCAAGATACAGGGCCTCGACCTCCGCCCGTGCCCAGGGGGTACGGCGCAGGAATTTCAGGCTCGACTTCACGCTTGGGTCATTTCTGAAACAGTTAATTTTGATTCGATCGCCCAACTCGCGCCAGCCATATCGCGCCACCAGGGCGTTGACCATCATCTCCAGCGTAACGCCATGCAAAGGATCTTTGGAAATATGTGCAGTCATAAACGTCTGGTGTCTCGATTTTCAGGGGATTGGGGTAAACGCTGAAAGGGTACAAGAAAGCAGGGGAAGCGGCAATTTTCCTTTTCCCCTCGCTCACTTTATGACGGATTCTGTTCTCTGATTATCTCCGACGGTTTTCCCCGCTTTGTTTTTGATCGTGAATCTGATCAACACCGCGTCCTGACCCACGGGTGTGACCGTAAGCGCTTTTACCATTTTTCCGGAGTCTGCGGCGATCGTCATTGTCATCGTGCCCTTTGCCAGCACCTTATCGCGCTGGGTAACACGCCATATCAGACGGCATTCATTGCACGGTTTCCAGGTGTCATTGATTGCCCAAAGACGCAGGGGCGCCGCTGCGCCGGACATCCACTGCGCAGTGACCGGCTCAATGGAGGGCAGGATGGGCTGATACGCGCGTTTTAATGCGAAATACCCGGCTTTAGGTTTGCGCAAATAGTCCACCACCCCCCAGTTGATAGAGGGCCAGGTTTCTACAAACATGAAATGGAACAGTGCCGTTACCGGCTGGTATCGCTGTCTACGATAGCTCTCTGCCGCCGTGGCCACCAGTTGTGACTGATAGGCCTGCGTATTGTGGATCATCTGTTTAATGTTATTGCCGCGCGCGATGCCGGCAAACTTAAAGGTCTGGAACGGCTGAAAATTATGGTATTTCCAGAGCGTCCAGCCGGGGTCGTCGGCGGCGGTCGTTTTAGGCCACAGATGTGATGCCGGGATAATGGTTTTTAGCGTGGACAGGCGGGGAAGGGCCTGTGCACCGAATTCGGTAATGATACCCGTTTTGGCCGGGGCAAGCAGATCGCGTACGGTACCGAAATACCATCCCGCCCAGTAATGCTCCTCCACGGCGGAAAAACGATGCACAATGCGGGAGGTATCTTCGGCAAGCGTATCCGCGACTTTTTGCGTGAGGTCGCGATTAAGGTTTTTGTTCCAGTCCGGGAAGCGTTTTTCCATCCAGGGTGAATTCCAGGGCGGTTCGTTATGACCGCCCCAGACGATGATGGCGGGAGAATTACCGAACTGTTCGATCATCTCGCGAGTCTGGCGAACCGCATTTTTCGTAAAGGCCTCGCTGTTGTCGTAGCCCCACTGCAGCGGAACATCCTGCCAGATTAGCATTCCCATCTCATCGGCAACCTCATAAAGCGCGCGACCCGCCACGTGTCCGTGTACGCGTATGGCGTTGGCGTTCATGGTCTTGACCAGACGAAGATCGCGACGGTATTTCTCGCGCGTCATGGTGCTGAGCCACGGGGAGCCGATGTAATTGCTGCCCTTAATAAACAGGCGTTTATCGTTAATAAGCCAGCCTGTGTTACCCGGCTGTTCTACTATCTTGCGCAGTCCGGTGCGGGTGACAGCCGTATCCATTAACCCGGTTTTATCGCGTAATGAGGCGCGAACCGTATACAGGTGTGGCTTCCCTGTGCCGACCGGCCACCAGAGTTTTGCCCCCGTCATGGGCAGCGTAACCTGCACGGAATGGGCGTTGCTTTTGAGGGTGACCGGAAAGTCAGCCTCAAAGCGTTTGCCGTTGAAGTTGGCGGGGGTTGCGGTAAGCCGCACGGTAGCGCGTTCCGACTGGAGGGCGCGATAGCGTATCTCAGCCTTTAACGCCGGATGCGTCAGTCCCTGCGTCCAGTCGGGGCGCAGAATAATGTCATCAATGGTGGCTCCCCGGCTAAGATGCAGTCTGACCGGTGCCCAGATGCCGCCAGAGTTCGCATCCTGACCTTCAGGTGACCACGCCCCGCCTGGACGAGTGTCATGCTGATTAAGAATCCCCTTCATGGCGGTTTTATGCAGAGGCCAGACCGTCTGCGGATCTTCGAAGGGGCTATCAACCCTAATTATAAGCTTGTTGTGACGTTGTAACGCTCCGGTGGCATCCAGCGAAAAGCGCTGGAAATAACCCTCATGCTGGCCCAGTGACTGGCCGTTTAATGTGACATCGGCCAGGTAGTCGACACCGTTAAACACCAGGGTGGTCATGATATCGGGCGGTTGAGCGGGGAGGGTAAAAGCGTGGCGATACCACAACGCCCCCTGATGATCGTACCCGGCGCTATACCAGTTGGCAGGTACGTTCAGTTTACGCCAGCCTGCCCCGGCAGACTGGGGGTTATCGTTGGCGTCCTGAACCTGCCATACACCCGCAAGAGACCAGCTTATCGGTACTGAAGTTGCCATCACCGAGGGGGTCAACAATGCAAAAAGCAGCGTGCAGTTACGAATCATGAATAACATTTACCCCACGATTGGCGAGCCAGGCCATCAGGCGCCGTGATTCCTTATGAAGTTTGGCATTCAGCATCGCAAGCTGTTGCGTCTCCAGCGTATGCGCTTCGCTCTCCAGCACCTGCAGTTGCTGTGCGAGACCCCGGAAGTCCAGCGTGACGGCTTCGCCGCGCAGTTTATGGGCCGCACGGCGCAGCGTTTCACGGTCATCACGGTTGATAGCCCGGGAGATGGCTTTCACGGCCCCATCCAGTTCTTCACCAAACAGGGTCAGAAGTTCCTGGACCAGGGCGGGATCGTCAGCGCACTGGTTCAGCAGGCGAGCTTCATCGGGAAAGTCCAGTGAATCTTCGCGCTGAAGAACGCGGGCAATCTCTTCAGCAAGACGTTCCTGGCTGATGGGTTTGGCAATATAGCCATCGAATCCCATATTGAGACAACGCTCTTTATCCCCCTGCATAGCGTGTGCGGTCATGGCGACGGTTGGCTGAGCAGGGCCGGGTAGGGTCTGTTCCTCTTCCCGAAGCCGTCGAATGGCGGTTTCACCGTCCATTTCGGGCATCTGAAGGTCGATCAACAAAACGTCCCATTCTCCCGAACGCCAGCGTTCAAGCAGAGTGAGTCCATTGTCGACGATCTGACAGCTATGGCCGAGGCGTTCAAGCAGCCGTGCTGCCACCTTCTGATTGACCAGATTATCTTCAGCCAGCAGGATGCGTAGCCCCTTACGACCCGATGACGCGACTGGCACGGGGAGGGCTTCACTCATTAGCTTCGGCAACCGCTCAAAGGCTGCGGCAATGGCCTGATGCAACTCGTCCTGCGCGATGGGTTTATGCAGATAGTGTTTGATACCAATCCGTTTCAGCATATTGCTGTCAAAATGTCGGCTCATGGAGCTCAGCATGATGATATGACTCTCCGCTGTCTGCGGCAGAACTGAAAGCTCCAGCGCCAGAGAAACCCCGTCCATTTCAGGCATTTGCGCGTCCAGCAGTATTAACGGCCAGGCGGGCCCCGCTTTAACCCGATGTATCGCCTCGCTGGCTTTATTGACGCAGGTGGGTTTCAGCCCCATCTGGCTGAGCATTGCGGCCAACAATCGCAGATTCGTTTGGTTATCATCGACCACAAGCACCGGCTCCCCGCTAAACCGTTTGCTGTACGGCCGTTCTTCCGGGGCCAGAGGCTGCGTCGCCAGCGGTAGCACGAATGTAAACTCGCTGCCTTTACCCGGTTCGCTGGTCACGGTTAACTCACCCCCCATCGCCGCAACCAGCCGCGCAGAGATAGTCAATCCAAGCCCCGTACCTCCATAGCGACGAGTTGTTGAATTGTCCGCCTGGCTGAAGGCTTCGAAAATGGCATTCTGTTTATCCGCCGGTATACCAATACCGCTGTCACGCACCCGAAAACGCCAGCGATGCTCGCCATCTTCCGGCTCAATAATCAGCATGACTTCCCCCTGGTGGGTAAATTTGAGCGCATTTCCCAGCAGATTGGTGAGGATCTGACGTAGCCGTGCGCCATCCACCAGCAGTACGTCGGGAACGTCAGGCGCTATATCAACCAGAAGCTCAATCCCTTTTTCACTGGCACCCGGCATGTGCGGACGAATAAGCGACTGAATAAAGGGGCGCACGGAAACCGGCTCTGTCTCCAGTTCCACTTTGCCGGCTTCGATACGCGAGAAATCAAGAATGTCGTTAATGATGTGCAGCAAAGACTGGGCAGAACTCATCACCAGCGTAAGGTAATCACGCTGATCGGCGTCAAGAGGGGTATCAAGGCACAGTTGCGTCATGCCAATAATGCCGTTCATAGGCGTGCGAATTTCATGACTCATATTGGCTAAAAATGCACTTTTTGCCTCATTCGCCTTTCTGGCCTCCCGGGCGGCATTGATCGCCAGTATTTCGGCCTCTTTACGCCGGGTAATATCCTGTAGTGTACCAATGACCCGCTCAGCGTTGCCCCCGATGGAGAGCGTCACCACCTGGCCGGACAACAGCATCCAGCGTAACCCTTCTGTGGGGTGATGAACGCGGATTTCACATTCGAAGACCGGACGGTGGTCCTGTTTTGAGGCCTGCAGTGCCTTGCGCAGCGCAGCGCGATCGTCCTCATGAACCTGATTGAGCAAAAAACGCACCGGATAATGCCACCGCGTGCGTGACTGACCGAGCATGGACAGCAGCGTGTCGTTCACCTGTAAAGTGTCACCAGAAACCTGCCAGTCCCAAATTCCGATATGAATGGATTCCGCCGTGAGCAGAAAATCGTCATGTAGCCGGTGGCGCGACCGCTGCGCTTCGTCAAGCTCCGTGATATCACTATGCAGACTGACGATACTGCCGTCCGCAAGCCGCTGATGTTGAACAAAAATGCGTCGTTGACCAGCCTGTCTGACTTCACAATGTTTATCCTGCCGACAGTTGCGAACGATGGATTCACGCAGCGTTTGACGAAGGCCTGGATCGACGTTGTAAACAGCGTCAATGAAACGTTCTGCCAACTCTTTAAGAGGCGTACCTGCTTTCAGCCACGGAGTGATGACCGGATAAAACAGGGCAACGCTGTGATTCCAGGCCACCAGGTGTTCATTGCGGTCATAAATCATGACCGCAGCCGGGAGCGCGTTAAGATCATAGTTAAATGAAGGCATTGTCATGCTCCTTACGCCCGGTAATGCAGTTCTGCCTGTCGGCGCAGGTATTCCAGCCCGGGCGCAATTGCCATCGCCCATGCCGTCAGGATCTCATCGTCGCATTGCGGATCGCGCAGGCTCACCGTGTTGAGCATCGCTTCCCGCCAGAGGGCAAAAAAACGCGGCGGAAGGTGCAAGCCGTCATCGCTTTGCTCCCGCGCCAGGCGCTCAAGAAAATCCGGCACAATCAGGGCGCCATCTACCGCCAGCATGGCGAAGAAACTTTTAAACAGGGTTTGCTGGCCTTCCTGATCCGGCAGACGGGCAAAATGTGCTTCCGTCTCAGGTGACATATGCACGAAAGCGTCGTAGAACGTCTCGAAAAACGCCGTTTTTTCATTATCCGGGAAGACGCGGTTCAGGCTGGATTCAAACAGATCGCGGTAGAATTTCACGGCGTCCTCCTTATGGCGTTTTCACCCGGCAGACAACGTCCCGGGGGGGCATATTCATCTGCCAGACGGTGGGTAAAGTAGCTCTCTTTCCTTGACTGGCGGGTATCAAAGAGAGGCCCGGCGTTATGCTTAAAGAAAAGGGCTTCCAGCACCATGGCATTGGTGGAGAGGGTGAGGGCAGCATTGGTATCGCCCGTGGCTTCAAGGCGGCCTTCATACCAACCTCTTTGCGGATCGTTAAGGTGTTTTGTGACTGACATCAGCTCGTCGGTGTAAGGGGTATCCCACAAGGCCCACAGCGTAAAGACCGCTTTGGTCGACACCTGCGCGAACCGGGTGTAGTCCCGGCCATCATCGCCTATTGAGTTCCAGGCATAACCATTTCCCCAGACGGTATCCTGTATATGCCAGGGGGCCTGTGAGAGCGCGAAATCAGCACGCGCTGTCAGGATTTTATCGATCTCCCAGCGGGTCTTCTGACTCAGCCAGACGTTTTCTGCTTGCTTACGCAGACGCTTTTGTCGTTCGGCCGTCACGCCATCGGGTTCCCAGCCAAACTCCAGACCTGGCAGCATGTAGGGAAGAGTGGTAATCAGGGAGGGCTGCCACGTGGTGCGCGGATCGCGGGCATCCACGGCCAGCCGCCGCTGCGCGATGATGACGTGATGTACCGGCGGCGTAAACGCCTTCTCCGCTGAAAATCCCCACAGATGAAACGCCGTCGCGGCATATTCGCTTTCGCCCAGACGCAGCTCCTCACGCACCACCGGCTGGCCATTCTGCAGGGAAGATGACCACAGTTCGCCCTCGTTATCGATGACCGGACAGAAATTCCACCGCAGAATGATTTTGTCCAGATACTCACCATATTGCGGCTCACGCTCTGCAGTGAGGCGCAGAGCGAGCATCAGGCGAGCCATGTCCCGGGCAGACCAACCCTGTCTGACCGGGTTGCCGCTAAAATCGATAAGCGTTGCTGTCTGGCTGGAATAGAGCCGCCCTGGTGTACGGGTATCGGTCAGCATCAGACGGTTGAGTGTCCCCATCAGTCGGGTTAAGCGGGCGTCATACTCGGCATCCTGAATCAACCCCAGCTCTTTTGCTGAGAGCAGCGCGATAAGTGTATCGCCCATTTGCCAGAGCGTGACGCGCGGCTGTTTGTCGCTTCCGTTGACCAGCCCGGTTTGTGGCTGGGTATTGTTGACGAAATAGCGCCAGGCAATTGCCGCCCATTTCTGCTCTTCCGGCGTCAGGGTGGCGAGGCGAGCAGTGGAGTGCCAGCCACCGTTTATCAGCCAGCGCCAGCCAGCCCCCTGATGGCCAAACAGGGCAAAAACCGCTACGCCTGCGAGGAGTAATCCCGCGAGCCCTCTGGCTAAGGTTTTAAGCATTGCGCAGTCACCGGAGGCAGTTTAACAGGCTCGTCCGCGCTGCAGGATGCGCACTGACAAGCCTGACAGGCGGGTTTGGTGCGCAGCGTGACGCCGGTCCGGTCGCACCAGCTTTTTACTGCCGGTGTGCTGGTAAGGAACGGTCGGCTACGCAGCGCGTTGTTCTCTTCAAACTGATCCAGCAGCTTTTGATCCCAGAGTGACGGGGCAAAATCCTTGCTCTTCGGGTTGTCGGTATTGAAGGCCAACAGTTTTCCCTCTTTTTTGAATAACAACGCCTCCAGCATGATGCCGTTATTGTTCGCGGTGAACTCTTTGATCGGCCCGTCACCATTTTCATACAGGCCTTCGTAGTAGCCTTTTCCCTCTTCGTTTGCATTCTCAATGGTATTCAGCAGGCGGTCCGTGTAGGGCGAGTTCCACAATACCCACATCCCCAGCGCCGCTTTCAGTGAAATCGCGGCAGCGCCAGGGACGAACTGGCCTTTATCGGTGATGGTGTTCCAGTTAAAACCATCGCTGAATACGGTGTCATAGACGAAATATGGGGGTTTATCGAGCTGGTGTTCAGAGCGGGCAGTGAGGACGCCGGTGATGGTATAGCGGTTCTCCTGTGCCTGATAAACGCGGTCGGCAAAGTTCTTCATCCATGTCAGGGAGTAGTCGCGGGGCGCGTTATCCCGGTCGGTCGGTTTATCGAAGCCGAACTCCAGCCCGTAAAGCAGGTAAGACTCCGTCACAACATAGTTATGTTGAGATGTGTTACGCGGGTCGCGTGTATCATAGGGAACGAGTACGCAGTAAATTTCGGCCAGCTCATAAGGCTGCGGGCGACTGGCTTTACAGGTATTAAAACCCCACAGCTGGAAACCCGCCGCGCCGTACTCTTCATAGCCCAGTCGACCTTCCTGAACATATTTGGGCTGGCCATTTTCCAGATAGGCACCATACAGGGTACCGCAGGGATCAATCACATGGCTGAAATCCCATCCCAGTACCACGTTATCTATGCTGTTGCCATATTCCGGGTAACGCTCTTTGATAATTTTCAGCCAGACCAGCATCCGTCCGATATCCAGGGCCGAGAAGCCAATTTCACCGGGCTTGTTGGTATAGTCCACTTTCTGGCCGCTGATGGTGTTATACGCTTTGTTTGGCAGCTCGTTGCGGAACAGCACCAGCGTGTTTAGCGTGGCGAGAAACTTCAGCATTCTGCGATCGAATTCTGCTTTATCAATGATCCCCAGTTCACGCGCCGCCGTCATGGCAGCCAGATAGGATGCGCTGTCCCACATCGTGGTAGAGGGATATTTATTGACCGCATTCACCAGGCCCGTCGTGGGCTGATAATTCGCCACAAAATACTGCCAGGCATTTTTCGCAATGGTCATCTCTCTGACCGTCAGCTCTCCACTGCGCGGGGCGTAATTCGATGCTGGCAGCCCGGTTTCCGCACGCACGGTCGATAATGCCAGCCAGCAGATCATTATTCCCGTCAGCAGGTGAAAGAAGATCAGGGATCGTGGCTTCATGGCGTTGCTCCTGCAGAAGTGGATGGCCGTGGGGCCGTGTAGAGACAGGCCAGACAGAGCATCTGGCCATGCGCGATATAAGACAGGCTTTCCAGCACAATGGCATTGGTATCCGCATCTACGACGGAATTAACGCTATTGTTGAGATTTAATCCTCTTTGCCAGCCTTTGCCCGGCACCTGAAGCGACTCTACCTGCTGGCGCAGCGCTTCACTCCAGCTATTACGAAACAGGGCATACCAGGCAAACGCAGAACGGGTTGAGGTAATGGCTACCTTCTCCGGTGCTTCGTCGCGCAAGGCGCGTGCCTGTACTGGCTGTCTGTCTGGCAGGTCGGTAACATAATCCGGTGCCGGTTCGGCATAATCCGTGCTGACAGGCGGTTTTGGTGTACGGAGGTGGTGGCGACGCTGCTGAATTTGCATAATTCGCCACGCGATTTCCGCGCTCTGGGCATCAAAACCCAGCTCAAGACCGGTTAACAGATAGGGCAGGCTGATCAGAGAGGTCTGCTTGCCCCAGGGCGTACGTAACCCTTCATCGGGGACCATGATGCCATCCAGGTCGATCATCTTTTGCCCTTGAGGCGGGTTGGTGACCGCGAGGCCCGCTGCACTGTCAATCAAACGCAGGGTATGGCTGGCATAGAGTCGATAGCCAAAGCTGTCCCGCTGTTCATCGGCAGTCAGCGTCCAGTGATGAAGCGGCACGGCCGCCTGGCTTTGAGTGTTATTTTCAATCAGCGAGCCGGTACGCCAGTGGCTAAACACATCACTAACCGCCGCGGCGTGCTGAGGGTAGCGCCACAGGAGAGTCTGAAGTGCCGTCAGCAGGCGGCTGAGCCCTATGGGCGAGGCGTCTGATTTGCCGAGGATCTTCAGCGTGTCCGCATGATAATAGGCGGCCGGGAGCCCTTTATCATTGAGCGGTAGCGCCCCCAGCGTGAACAGGGCGGCGCCGATCCGCTCGTCAAACTCGTCGGTGGTAATAATATTGAGTTGCTGTGCAGCGATGGTCGCAAAGAGATAGCTTCCCACGCTCCAGAGGCTTAGCCATGGCTCACCGTCGCTGGCGTTCGCCAGCCCGTTTGGCTGGGTATTATTCACGTAATACTGCCATGCCACCCGCGCCCAGATGGCTTCGTTATAGGTCAGTTCGCGTGTCGCAGGCAGTGGAGGGAAATCTTTACTGAGCGCAATGCCGCCGCTGCTTTCCACACGCGAAGGCATTTGTTTCTCAACCCACACCACAATGGCAAAACCGAGCAGGAACCCCAGCAAAATTGTCAAATAACTGCGCGCAGAAAGCAGGGCATCGCGTCGTCTCATTGGCTGACCTCTCCCTCTTCAGCTGGCGTCCACATGGCCGCGAAAATCAGAGGGAGCATGGCGGCGATATTGACCGCCCCCCAGAAAATATTGATGACGTAACCAGATGGATCGTCAACCTGGCCGCGAGCGACCTGGATTCCTCCCCAGAGAAGCCCCGCCAGGGTCAGTACCACGATGGCAATCTGCGGCTTCACCAGATAGAGAAAACGGCCGGTTTGCCTCTCTTTCGGCGTAACATGAAACTTGATTTGTTCGCCTCGCAGCACGGTGTTGAGCGCGCGCAGATTCATGGAAAAGAAGGAGAGGTAAGAGGCCCTGCCGTCCCAGGCCGAAATTCCCCAGGTGCCGAACATAAAGGCCAGCTCAGAGAGGATAAAAAAGGGCAGAAAGTGGAGATAGAACGGCGTCGACCAGGCTGAAACCGGTGGAATGCCGGTGAACAGGTAAATGATGGGCGAAATCAAAAACACCGTGTTCCACACGCAGGCCAGATAAGACCAGAAGGTTGTGGCGTACATCAGCGTCTGAGGGAGAGAAAGCTTAAAGCGGCGGCGACTGAAGATATTGTCATGGAACAAAATATCCAGCGAACCGGCGGCATACTTAAAGCGCTGGATCATCCAGGTCAGCATATCCTGCGGGGAGAGCATTTTCGATTCAACGCGCGGGTGCATGACCGAACGCCAGCGTCTTGCGGCATCACCGTGCAACAAAATTGAGGTATAGATATCTTCCGATACGTGGAATTTGTAGGGCGTTAATTCGGTGTCAAATGCCACGTGCGGACGCATCGCATTCTGCAAGGCTTCCCGCGTTTCTTCGTCACGGATATCCCGGGTATGGCGATGGATCTCCTCTTCAACAGACCAGGCATAGCTTCTCAGTGCGGCCTGCATTACGGCCTCACGGCGATGAATGGAGGCCGCTCCACAGCAGAATGCCGCATTGGCCCAGTTGCGGCGTCGCAGGATCACGTCATAGAACATGCGCGGGTCGTTGAAAAACGGATCGCGGCCAAGGGTCACCGGGCCAACCAGCTTCTGGATCGCCCAGCCCAGGCCATAGCCAACTTTCCCGGCTTTACGGTGTCCCCAGTGTGACAAATTTTCGCCTTCAGGGAGGTCGAAGAACCATTGGGGTGTCTGTACCCAGGCGACATCGGGGTCGCGAAAATAGCCGAGCGTATGGCTGAGAAGAGTAGGGAAGACCCGGGTATCGGCATCGCAAATAACAATGAAGTCGCCGTCGGTTTGCTCAAGGCCGTTGCGCAGATTGCCGGCCTTAAAGCCGATGTTAGTCTGGCGACTGATGTAATTGACGCCTTCCTCTTCGCAGACGGCTTTCATATCCGGACGGCGGCCGTCATCAAGCACGTGGATCCGGTAGTCAATCGGGAAAGGGTAATCCATCTTCAGCGCATCCTGAATGGAGAGCCGTACCAGCTCGGTGTCTTCGGAATAGGTTGCGATGAATAAATCCACTTTAACAGGACGCGGTTCCGTGGCCTCCTCGGGCGACAGACAGGCGTTAATATCGCTGGGAGGGGGACTTTGCGGTGGATCCTCTTCTTTCCACAAATTGATGGTAAACAGCACGGTTCCGATCCATGCCAGGGTTTCGGCGAGAACCAGCGGAATGGCATACCACAAGGCATCGGTATTCAGGGAGGCGGTCCAGCGCCAGTAAATATAATTTGCGCCCAGTATGAGCGCCGCGACCGCTAACACCTGCCAGGTCATCATGACCCAACGTGGCGTTTTTAACGGTTCCGGAGGTTGACGATGTTCAAAACGGGAAAAATAAAAATCCATAGATCCGGCTTTCCTGATTCCGTGAAAATGCAGCCCCATTCTGCGGCGCAGACAGTTACCCGAAGGCCAAAGAAAAAGCGATTGAACGAAATTTAAGGTAAGTGTAGAACGCCGAATAAAAGTGTCCAGCCATGCACATGAGTAATATTTAGCATGGGTTAATTGGATGTAAATTTTGCTTAATCCATTTTCTCTGCCAGGGAGAAATTGCGGTTACTATTTCTATAGGCTATCTACTTTATTTAGAACTTTATTTTCGCTTCCTGGTAAAGGACACCCTATGAGCCATATTGCGCCGTCGCTCGCGCAAGAAGATAAATCAAAATCAACAACATGACGGTATGCCGTTGCAGGTGCACGAGACCTGAGAATCGACTTTATGCGCGGTATTGCCCTCGTCATGATGGTCGTCGCACATACGGAAGTGATGTCAGTATTTAATATATTTTCCTGGGAGCGTTTCGGATTAACCACCGGCGCAGAGGGTTTTGTGATTCTCTCAGGTTTTATGTTGGGCATGCTCAACCGTGCTCGCCTGCAAAAAGTGGTATTACTTACGGTGTCATGGGGGCTTTATCTCCGGGCGTGGAAAATATATCGCGTAAATATCATTATCATAGTGTCATTTATTCTTCTGGCATGGGTTCCCAATATTACTCTTTTCGAGGTTACCCATTTTACCGATCGCTTTTCGGGTGAAAGCTGGTCGCTTTATCCGGTGACACCGCAAATAAAAGAGACCTGGTTCAATATCATTCTCTATTTGCAGATTGGCCCCCATCAGACTCAAATTCTTGGGCTATATATCTTTTTATTGCTCTTTAGCCCTCTGTTTTTAGGGATGTTGCAGAAAGGGAAGGTCTGGTGGCTGCTGGGGCTGTCGCTGCTGGTGTACAGCCTGTGGCAGCGTTGGCCGCTGCGGCTGACGCCAGCGGAATTCGAATTCGCTTTTCCGCTGCTGGCCTGGCAGTTCATTTTCGTGCTGGGCATGGCGTGCGGCTGGTACAAAGCCGAATTACTCTCTTTTGCCCGCACGCCGGCAGGTAAAGTGGTGGTGGTTGCGCTGGTGATGGTATCACTTGTTCTGGGGTTTGTTGCGCAGAACCATACCAACCCGTTTATGCCGCCTGCGCTGCTGTTGCATGTGATTCCATCTGACACCTTCAACACGTTTTATCACACCTGGGCTGCAAAAAATGGGCTGGGTCCGGTGCGGGTATTAAACGATATCGCGCTGATGGTTACCGTCTATCTGGTGCTGACCTGGTGGTGGGTGCCGCTCAACAAAATGTTCGGATGGTTTCTCATTCCGTTAGGCCAGCACTCGCTTTATACCTTTATTTTGCATGTGTACGTGGTGTTGCTGGTGAGTCAGTTCATTACGTTCGATTTATGGCGTCACGCCTGGACAGAAAACACGTTAGTGCATGCTGCGGCACTAGGCATACTGTGGCTCATGGCGAAATATAACGTCGCCGCACGCTGGATACCTAACTAAGGATGGCGGTTATGCGCGAGAAATGGCTTCTGGCGGGCGTGCTGCTCGCCGCAACATCTTCCGCAGATGCGGCACAAAGTAATGAAAATGACACCCTGCGCGATAAAAACGGCGAACCGGTACAGGCTGGCGTATTTACCAGTCGATGGGGGCGCCTGTTTTCGGGTAATGACAAAAAATTCTCAGGTGCCCTGAGTTTCAGTTCGGGGCTGAAAGAGCAGTGGATGAGCATTCCAAACAGCTCAGACAGCGCCACACAAAAGCGAAAAATTAACCAGACGCTGAATCTCAGCCTGCAGTATTCGCCCTATAGCTTCTGGTTTGCCAACATTACCTCCCGACTGCCGGTCAGGGATACCAGTCGCTACACCGCAGATTTTCGTTACAGTTTTGGCTATGACGACTGGCATGCTAATACGGTTAGCCTTGTGTACAGCAACTACGGTGATAATCACTTCTGGACGCCTGGTAGCCGACGACATACCTACTTCGAGCAGGGGGCGGTGACTCTCGCCTATAAGTTTTCCTTACCGAAGCCGATAGAAAAATCGCTTCTGATCAACAAAGGCGACTCTATTATCTGCCAGGCAGGGTACAGTTGGGTCCCACGTTACTATGACCTTAGCAGCGATGACATTCGCAAAAATAAAAATGTATTCCTCGGCGGCTGCGGTTACACCTTTAAACAGCATTTCTTTATTCGGGCAACGGCATTCTGGTTCCCCGACAGCAGTCAGCAACAACCCTGGAACGGCGATTACAGCTACAGCTTTGGTTATGCAGGCTATACGCCGGGTTCGTTCTCCGTCCAGTACGCGAACTACTCGGGGACACGCTACCCTGGCCACAGTAACGGGAATGCTAAGTTCCGCGAAGGCACCGTCAGCCTTATCTGGTTCTTACCGCTATAGGGGGATGCATGTCAGCGCTGCACGTTTTAATCGTTGAAGATTCGCTGATTTATCGTCGTTTACTCTCCCGGATGCTCACCCAGTGGGGCTACATCGTGAGCGAGGCGGAGAATGGCGTCGCCGCGCTGGAGATATTGGCCAGCGAGCCCGTCAGCATGGTGATCAGCGACTGGGAAATGCCCGTGATGGACGGGCTCGCTCTGTGCAAGGCGATCCGTAGTCGCGAATGGGGTCACTACGTTTACGTCATCCTGTTAACGGCGCGCGAGAACACGGGCGATTTGACGCAGGGTTTTCATGCCGGGGCCGATGATTTTTTGAGTAAGCCCGTCGAGCAGGCAGAGCTACGGGCACGGTTACACGCAGGAGGGCGCATTTTGACGCTGGAAGCGACGCTCGCCGCGCACAATAAGCGTCTGAGCGAGGCCTTACACCAGCTTGAACAGGATCTTGAGCTGGCGGCGCGTGTCCAGCACTCCGTGCTGCCTTCGCACCGCTTACGTTATGGCAATTACTTTTCCGACTGGCTTTTCTTACCCTCAGCCTGGGTCTCGGGCGACGTCTTTAATATTTTTGCGCTCGATTCCCATCTGGGTTTTTATTGCGTCGATGTTTCCGGTCACGGCGTAGGCGCGGCGATGATGTCCCTCGCGGTTGCGCGCCAGTTTTTACATGGCCGGGTGGTGGACCGGTTCTTGTTTACCGAAGCGGGCGGGGTTCAGTCTCCCGCTGAGGTGATCAGAATTCTGAATAGCCGGTTTTGCAGTGAAGAGAACGACATCACCAGCTATTTCACCATTATCTACGGGGTAATCGATCCTGCAACGGGTCAGGGATTGTTGTGTCAGGCAGGGCATCCTACCCCCGTAATTGTGAATGCAGACAGTGCCGTCACCGCCGTGGGTGACGGCGGACCGCCTGTAGGGCTGATCCCCGATCTCAGCTGGGACGATGTGGCGTTTACCCTCAATCCAGGGGATCGCTTATGCTTATTCAGTGACGGGATCACGGAATGTGAGAATGTCGAGGGCGAGCAGTTTGGCCCGCAACGTCTCCAGCGCTGGCTTCATCAGCACGCCCGTTTGCCTGTTGATGAACTGTTATCACAGTTTGGTCAACACCTGACCGACTGGCGTAACGCACATCGCGATGAACCGACCGCCTTAACTGACGATGTTTCACTATTAGTAATTGAGCGGCAGGGAGAACAGAATGATGATGAACACTGAACGATTACCGCATGCCAACGTACTTACGCCGGCGGTCCGGCGGCTGGATGCCTCCGTTGCGGCAGCGTTTAAAGCCACTGTGACGGAAGAAATTGGCAGCGATCGTAAAGCCCTGATTGTCGACTTTAGCAAAGTAGATTTCATCGACAGCAGCGGGCTGGGGATGCTGGTGTCGTTGTTCAAGTTGATGAATGGCAAAGGCGAAATGGCGCTATGCTCCCTGAACCCAGGGATCATGAATATGTTCACTCTGACCCGGATGGATCGCATATTTCGCATCTATCCGGATAAAAGCACCGCGCTTGCGCAGCTGGGGCAGTAAATGCAGACGCAGGAGCAGGCAGAATTTCCGGCGGTGCTCGGCTCGCTGACGCCGCTGGCAAGCTGGCTGGAAGAGAGGCTATGCGCGCTTACCGTTGATGATGAATGGCGTTTCGCGCTCGATCTCGCCGTCTGTGAAGTGGCGACGAATATCATCCGGCATGCGTTGCATGAGGATCCCTCAAGCGCATTCCGCGTGCGGTTCGACATCCGCGACAGCGACGTCTGCCTTATCTTTACCGACGCAGGTGAGGCGTTCCCGCAGGAGCGGCTTGATGCCGCCAGACGAGACCGATTTTGTGAAACATCGCCATTGCTGGAGAGCGGCAGAGGGTTGATGCTGATTTTGCTGAGCGTCGATCGTTTTACGGTGGAGCGCGTGGCGGGCGAGAATATCGCCACGCTTGAAAAGAAAATAAGCGTATGACCCGATGACCATACGCGTGCTGTGGGACTATTGCTTATTCGTCGCAAACAGCTCCGGCGCCCACGGTGTGGGATCAACCTCCATGAACGGCGCCCGTTCAAACCGCGCCTTCAGCGCCCACGGCACCGTGCAGTCGAAGATAGTCTTGCAGGAAATGCCGTTTCCACGGATCGAGGTGCTGTAATCCGGCGACTGCGACGGATCCAGCTGGTGGCCGCGGATCCCCGGAAGCGTGGTAATGCTCACATCGCCCTGCATGCGGGTGGTCATTGCCCACAGGATATCGTCGCTGTCGAAGATATCCACGTCTTCATCCACGAGGATAATGTTTTTCAGCTCGGAATAGGTGGCCAGGGCGATAAGTGCCGCCTGGCCCTGACGTCCTTCGTCTGACGGCTGGCGTTTTTTCACCTGTAAAATGCCGAGAAATTTACCGCCTCCGGCGGTGTGGGCGTAAACGTTTTGCAGAAAGCCGGGAATGGCCTCTTCGACCGCGTTGCGAATGCTGGCCTCGGTCGGCAAACCGGCAAGCGTGGTGTGCTCTTCGCCCGGGCCCACCAGCGTCTGCAGGATCGCGTGGTTTCGCATCGTCACGGCTTTCACTTTGATCACCGGCAGAGACGGATTCGCCTCGCCGCAGTAGCCCGGGAACTCCGGCATGGCGTGGCCGGTGTTGGTGTGCTGATCTTCTCTTACGCGCACGCCGGGAAGCAGTTCGCCCTCGATGATGATTTCCGCCCGCGCGATCGCTTTCTCTTTTACAGCCACGCCCTGTACCAGTTCCACCGGTTGCTGGCGTAATGCCCCGGCGATGCCAAGCTCGTTGTAACCGAATGGCGTGGTTGGCGCTTCGAAACAGGCCCCAATGTAGATAGCCGGGTCAAGTCCCATATTGATGGTTACCGGCAGCGGTTTGCCCGCCGCTTCGGCCTTCTTGCGAAAGACTTCGATATGGCGACCGGCGGCAAGGAACATAGAGAGTTCATCTCGCTCCTGCACACAGAGACGGTGAATGGTCACATCGGTCAGCGAGGTATCTTCCGGATCGCTTGCCAGTACCAGCCCCAGACAGAAGAACGGGCCTGCATCAATCGGCGTGTTGGTCGGAGCCGGAAGCAGCTTACGCAGGTCAAAGTCCGGATCCTCGGCGTAAAAGACCTGTTCCTGGCACGGTGCCTGCGAGGCCGGAACCACCACCGGTGCAACGGGGTTTTTCACCGCCTGACCAACGTGCTGCGCCAGCTTCGAGGGTTCACAACCCAGCAGAAGCGCCGCTCTTTCCCGGCTGGCGTGCATACCTACCAGGATGCGGGAGCCGGGGTAGCCCTTCACGCTATTGAACATCATGGCCGGGCCCGTGCGAGTGGGGCGTTTTACGGTACCGCCCGCGCCGATATGGCGGTAGACGCCCGCCAGTTCAGCATTGGGATCTACCGGGTGATCGGTTTCGATATAGTGACCTGGATGGCGTTGCAGCAACGCGATGGCGCTTCTGAGATCGTTAATGGGGTTTTGCATGTTTTTCTCCCTTAATGGCTGACCTCCATTGTTGGGCGAACGACAGATAGCATCAATTGCATCATTGATGCTATTTTGATAAGAATTTTGTTATCAAATTTCGCGGGACTTCGTCATGCAATTTCGTCTGATGCGTAATTTTCTGGTGGTAGCCGAAGAGCTCCATATGCACCGCGCCGCGGAGCGCCTGAACATGGCGCAACCTGCGCTGAGCCAGCAGATTAAAGCGCTGGAGGCGCGTCTGGGCGTCACACTGTTTAGCCGGGCACATCGTCGCTTAACCCTGACGCCTGCCGGAGACGCGTTTCTGGTCAAAGCCCGGCTGGCAATTGCGATGACCGAGCAGGCCGTGCTGGACGCCAGACAAACCGCCCGTGGCGAACAGGGGGTGTTGAATCTGGGATGTGTATCGAGTGCGATGTTCGACGGTAAGCTGCCTGCAACGCTGCGCCAGCTGCACGAGAACTGGCCCGCGATTGCCATTTCGCTGATGACCGGAAACGTGCAGACGCTTTACGAAGCCGTGCAGACCAACCAGCTGGACGTGGCGATTATCCGGGCTCCGCTGCCTGCGTTACCTGACGATCTGCAATCTCGCCCCTTTACCTCAGAGAAAACGGTGCTGGCGCTGCCTCGCCAACACCCCCTGGCCACGTCATCCGCACTGACGCTTTCATCCGTGAAGGACGAAAAGTGGATCTCGCTGCGCGATCCGCAAGGCATGGGGCTGGAACAATATTTCTATGACGCCTGTAACGGTGCGGGTTTCCAGCCGGAGGTGGTGCAGAATGCCACCGACGTGCCCACCGTCATCAGCCTTGTCGCGGCGGGATTTGGCATTGCGCTCTTGCCCGCCTCAGCAAGGGCGGTGAGCGTCGGGAATGTGGTTTACGTCGACATTATTGATCGGCTCAGGAAGAGCGAACTGACGCTGGTTTGTCACCGAATCATTCGTTCTGAAGTCTTAAAAAAATTCCTCACCACCGTTGCTCAGGGTTGACGCCCGGCGGCCAGCAGCAGTTGTTCGCGCAGCCAGGCGTTCGCCGTGTCCTGACTGTTTTTAGGATGCCAGAACATGCTGATGGCGATCGGCTGGAGTGGCAGCGGGGGCGGGAAAATATCGAGCGTGGTGGCGAACTGCTGCAACATGCGTCCCGGTAAGGTGCAAATCAGGTCAGTCCCCGCCACCAGAGGCGGTGCCATGGCATAGCTTTGCGTGGACATCACCACGTTGCGCTGATATCCCAGCCCGGCCAGCGTCTGGTCGACAAAGCCGGTAAATGGATCGCCCTGGGAGGAGACCACCAGATGAGAGAGGGCGCAATACTGCGCCAGATCCAGCGGCCCCGTACCGCGAGGATGCCCTTTGCGCTGGGCGGTGGCAAACGCGTCTTCAAACAGTTTGCGTCTGACCCAGCCGTCATGCGCGCCCGCACTCACGCCAATGTAAATATCAACGTCGCCGCTTTCCAGCTGCTGGGGCAGGTTCACCCACTCCGGCAGGGCGAAACGCAGGCGGATCCCCGGCGCTTCACGTCTGATGTGATTCAGCAGTTCAGCCCCAAGCATCAGGGCCGGGTTTTCATGCAGGGCAATGACGAACGTGCGATTGCTCTCGCGGGGGTTAAACCCGGTGGGGGCAAGCATCGCGCTGATGCCACGCAGAACGGCCGCGACCTGAGGCCTCAGCGCCTCGGCTCGGGGTGTGGGCAACACCCCACGTCCATGTGGGGAAGGGATAAACAACGGCTCGCCAAAAATGGCACGCAGGCGCGAAAGACGGGCTGACAGCGCGGGCTGGCTGACCCCCAGACGTGCGGCGGCGTGCGTGATGTTCCGGTCGGTGAGCAGTGCATCCAACGTCAATATCAGGTCAATATCCAGGTCTGAAAATGGCGTCATGTTGTTTTCCGTTGTTTATTTAGCTGTGCTGGCGTCCCGGTTGGTATAGGTAACGGGAACCCAGGCATAGCCCGCGCGTTCGCCTTTGGTGACATAACCGATACCGGGGAACGGCAGGTGTGGCGCGGCAACCAGATCTCTGTTTTTGACAAAGTCGTCAAAGGCCTGCTTGCGCACACGGGCGGCTCCGTCCTGATCTTCATCGTAGGCGATGGTCACATCAGGCTGCGGGAACTGTACCGCAGCGACGTGGATAATGTCGCCCACGAAGGTAATTTTCTCGCCTTTACTCTCCAGCGTATAGAAGGCCGAGCCCGGTGTATGGCCGGGGTGAACCGTTCCGGTAATACCCGGCAGCAGCGCTGATGTACCGGTAAAAGGCACCACTTTGCCGGCATCAAGATACGGTTTTAAAGTCTTCTGTGCCACGTCAAAGTAGTTCTGATCGTAACCGGTTTTTTTCTGATTCTCTTCATTGAAGAAAAAGTCGATATCCGGTTTCCCCACGAACACGCGGGCGTTGGTAAATACCGCCTTACCGTCTTTTATCAGGCCACCGGAATGATCGGAATGCGCGTGCGTCAGTAAGATTTCCGTGATGTCCTGCGGTTTGATCCCCTGCGTTGCCAGGCTCTCGATTAAACGCCCGCCGTTGCCCGGACTAAAAAGCTGGCCGGAACCGGTATCGACCAGAATTTTGTGTCCCGGCAGCGCAATCAGAAAGGCGTTAATGGAAGCTTCAACCGGGTTAGCCTGGAAATTTTTCGCCAGTAACGCATCGGTTTTCTGCGCTGTGGTCCGGCGCAACAGCGTGTGCAGATCCTGCGCGACGCTGCCGTCCGTAAACGACGTAACCAGCACGTCGCCCACCTGAACGCTGTAACCGCCCGCCGGTTGTTCCACCACGTGCTGAGGCGTCTCTGCCAGGGAGTGCAGCGCAGGGTAGAAGAGCAGTGAACTGGTGATGAGCGTAGAGAGGGCAAGTTTCTTGACAGTAAGCATGATGATCTCCTTTAGTAAGTCCTCATCTTACTTATGCATCAAAATTTAAGAACCCGCTCAACAGTGATAGGACCTATAAATGGGATGGATAGCTCAGTGGGGTGACCGGGCAACGGCAATACCGTGCCCGGCGGGCAGATTGTTACGGCTTCCAGCTGTCCGGCGTGGCTTTTGACCATGAGCCATAAGCGGCATTAGGCAGCACAATCCAGTCATTGCCAAAATGCTCTGCGCTTGCCTCAACCAGCTCGCGCTGCTGCTCACTCGGTTTTTTGTTTTTAAACTGCACGGCGAAATCCGGCAGGCTGTCGCCAAACAACATAATGATCTGTTGCTTTTTAAGGATGCTCTGGCGGCGCTCTTCTTTACTCACCGTATCCAGAAGCACGCTGTCGTCCGAGACCTGCGGCAGGCCAAGGGATTTTAACGTGTTGATGGTATCTGCTTTATTTTCCTGCATGCGGTCAGAGACGTAGTAGATACGCACCTTGCTTTGATTCACATGCTCAAGAAACGCCTTCGCGCCGGGGATCAGGCCGGGTTTTCCCTGTTTTTCCCAGTCGCTCCAGGTATCCCATTGGGTGTAGTCATGGCACTGTTCCATGTCGCGCACCAGCAGCGGGGTGTTGTCGAGCACGGTTTCATCCAGATCCATGACCACCGCGTAATTTTCTGGCGTTTTCAGATCTTTCACTTTCTCGTCAAAACGGCCGGTGGCAAAACGGTACGTCTGCAGTTGAAGCGCCATGATTTCAGCCGACTTCTGCTGGTAGCGCAGCGCCATTTCATAGGCTTTTGGTTCACACAGTTCATTATTTGCCGCGGTAGCGGTTGCGCTCAACATCGGTACTGCCAACAGTAAAGCCTTAGCTATTGAATTCATTATTGTTTCCTTAACACCCTTGTCAAAATGACGAAAGCGTAATGAATTTAAGTGACAGAAAAATGACGGTTGCACGTTGGGGCTCTGTTGAAACGTGCTTTCGATCCTGAACTAAGCTTGTACTTCATTCCGCGTAAAATGTGGGTCATTCGAGGACAATGAATGGAATTCAGGACATTTCAAAAGCAGTGGGGTGCTGAGTTTATTTCCGGTGACGTTGTACGTTTTCGCGTCTGGGCTGAGGGACAACAACAACTTACGCTACGTCTGGCAGAACGCGATCTGCCCATGACGGCGGTCGGTAACGGCTGGTTCCAGATTGACGTACCTGGCGTGACGCATGGCACCGAGTATCAGTTCGTTTTACAGGACGGCATGGCGGTACCTGACCCCGCATCGCGGGCGCAGAAAGGGGACGTTAATGGCCCCTCCGTGGTGATTGATCCCGGCCGCTATCAGCCCATCAACCCAGACTGGGCAGGGCGACCGTGGGAAGAGACGGTGATTTACGAACTGCATATTGGCACCTTTACACCGCAGGGCACCTTCCGGGCGGCTATCGACAAGCTGCCGTATCTGGCTGAACTCGGCATCACCCAGCTTGAAGTTATGCCGGTTTCACAGTTCGGCGGCAGCCGCGGCTGGGGCTATGATGGCGTATTGCTGTATGCCCCGCATTCCGCCTATGGCACGCCGGAGGATTTTCACGCGTTCATCGATGCGGCGCACGGCCTGGGCCTTTCTGTCGTGCTGGATATCGTACTCAACCATTTCGGCCCGGAAGGAAACTACTTACCCTTGCTGTCACCCGCGTTTTTTGATGCGCAGAGAATGACACCGTGGGGTAACGGTATCGCCTATGAACGGGAGCCGGTCAGACACTACATTCTTGACGCGCCCCTGTTCTGGCTGACCGAATACCGTCTGGATGGCTTACGGTTTGATGCCATCGACCAGATTAAAGATACGGCGTCGAAACATATTCTTCAGCAGATCGCGGAAACGATCCGCGAAGCGCTCCCGGATCGTCATATCCATCTCACCACCGAGGACAGCCGTAACGTGATTTTCCTGCATCCTCGGGATGAGAAGGGAGCCACGCCGCTGTTTACCGCCGAGTGGAATGATGATTTCCACAACGCCGCCCACGTCTTTGCCACCGGCGAAACGCATGCCTACTATCAGGATTTTGCCTTCGAACCGGAAAAAAAATTCGCCAGAGCACTCGCAGAAGGATTTGTCTATCAGGGTGAGGTCTCTTTGCAGACCGGACACTCACGCGGGGTGGAATGCCACACCCAGCCGCCGACCTTCTTTGTCGATTTTATTCAAAACCACGATCAAACCGGTAACCGCGCCCAGGGCGAACGGCTTATTACCCTGGCGGGCGCGGATAAAACCCGCGTTCTGCTCGCCGCGCTGCTGCTGTCACCCCATATCCCGCTGCTGTTTATGGGCGAAGAGTATGGCGAAACCAACCCGTTCCTGTTCTTTACGGATTTTCATGGCGATCTGGCGAAAGCCGTGCGGGAAGGGCGGGCAAAAGAGTTTACCGGCCACAGCGGACACGATGGCGATGTACCGGATCCGAATGACGAGCAGACTTTTGCCCGCTCAAAACTGGACTGGCACAACGTGACGACTGCACAGGGTAAATCCTGGCTGCGCTTCACGCGAAGCCTGCTGGTCCTGCGGCATCGCTATCTTGTGCCGTTACTTCGCCCTGGCGGCACCGTTGAGGGCAAAATCGTTAAGACCGCTCCCGGTATGGTGGCGGTGAGCTGGTCTTTCCCGACGGGGACATTGTCGCTGGCGCTGAATATCGGTAATAAGCCCGTTGACGTTCCTGCGCTGGCAGGCGAAACGCTCTTTAGCTGGCCGGAGGCCGCTGAGGTGTTAGCGCCGAACAGCATTGTCATTCGTTTTGCAGATGGAGACGCATCATGATCCCTTGTGCCACATACCGAATACAGTTCCGCAATGGCATGACCTTTGACCGCGTGGTGGAGCTGGTGCCATACCTTAAAGACCTCGGGATCAGCCATCTCTATGCCTCACCGATATTTACCGCCACCACCGGTTCAACCCACGGTTATGACGTCACCGATCCTAACGAAATCGATCCTGCCATTGGCGGGCGCGCCGGTTTCGACCGCATGACGGCGGCACTCAGGCAGGCGGGAATGGGGCTCATTCTGGACATCGTCCCTAACCATATGTCGACCTCGCTGGAAAACCGCTGGTGGCGGGACATTATCGCCTTTGGTCAGCAAAGCCGTTACGCGCACTATTTTGATATCGACTGGTCGCGCCCGCTGACGCTGCCGTTCCTTGGCGACACCTTTGAGGCCGAGCTGGAGAAGGGGGCAATTGCTCTTAAACGTGACATTGTCACCGGTGAGGCCGCGCTGGTCTACTATGACACAGCCTATCCGCTTAACCCCGGAACATGGGCTGCGGAGAAAAGCATTGAGGCGATCCACGAGGCGCAGAGCTGGCGGCTGATGTCCTGGCGGGAAGCGCCGAAACAGCTCTCATGGCGGCGCTTTTTTGAAATTACCGGCCTGGTGGGCGTCAGAGTGGAAGACGAGGGGGTGTTTCAGGATACGCATCGCCTGATCCTCGAGCTCGTGCATACCGGCATTGTCGACGGGTTGCGCATTGACCATATCGACGGGCTGGCCGACCCGCTGGGTTACCTGCAGCGGTTACGGCAGGCAACCGGTCCCGACTGTTATATCACCGTGGAAAAAATTCTCGCCAAAGGGGAACAACTGCCTGCGGAATGGCCGGTATCCGGCACCACCGGATATGAGTTTATCGCCTCGCTGGCCGAAGTGCTGGTCGACGATAATAACCTCGGGCGGCTGGAAAAAATCCACGACGAGACGCTGGGCGTGACGGTCGATCGCCATGCGGAACTTCGCAACGCTAAAGGGCTGATGACCGATCGCAATTTTGAGGGTGAATTCACCACGCTGCTTAACATTGCCACCGACCTTGCCCGATGCAACGGCATTGACGTACCGCAGGACGACATACGTTACACGCTGCGCGAACTGCTGATTGCGTTTCCGGTCTACCGCACCTACGGCACCACCGACGGGTTAACCGCCCCGGATGTCGCGCTGTTGAATCGCGTTGTTGCCAGCGTCGACGCACCGGAACCGGCGTTAAGCCTGTTGGTGAGGATCCTCACCGGCGACCTGGACGCCAGCAGCCGCGATGCGGCCTCGCTGTTCAGAACCCGCTTCCAGCAGCTTACCGGGCCGCTGATGGCGAAATCGGTGGAAGATACGCTCTTTTTCCGCCATAACCTCGAGCTCGCCCTGAACGAAGTGGGGGCCGATCCCACCCCGCGCGCGTTCTCGTTATCCCGCTTTCACCAGGAGATGCGCATCCGTCTGGCCCGTCAGCCCGATGCGCTGCTGGGGACCTCCACGCACGACACCAAGCGCGGGGAAGACGCGCGGGCACGCCTCTACACCCTGACGGAAGCCCCGGAACAGTGGGGCGAAAATCTGGCGCGCTGGCGACAGATGAACCAGACCCAGGTGCGTTTTCTCAATGACGGTACCGCGCCAAACGCGGCCGATACCTGGATGATCTACCAGGCGCTGGCGGGCGTCTGGCCTGCAACGTTGTCGCCTGACGATAGTGAAGGGCTGAAGTCTCTCGAAGCGCGTTTCCTCGGGTTTATTGAGAAAGCGCTGCGCGAGGCCAAACAGCGTACCGACTGGATCGACAGCAATGAGAGCTATGAGAGCGTGGTGCTGAATTACGTCCGGCACTTGCTGTCCCCTGAGAACACGCTGTTCCTGCATGATTTCTCGTCCTCCCTGCAACCTTTTATCCGCGCCGGGCTGATGAACAGCCTGAGCCAGACGGTGATCAAACTGACGGCGCCGGGCGTACCGGATATCTATCAGGGAAGCGAGGCGCTTAATTTTAGCCTGGTCGACCCGGATAACCGGCTGGAGCCGGATTTCGCCACGCTGAGGCAAAACCTGAGCAGCGCCGACGCAAAGCTCTTTGCCGACGAACAGCAGTGGCGAAACGGCAGGGTGAAGCAGTATGTCACCGCCACGCTGTTACGCGTCCGGCAGCACTATTTACCGCTCTTCCAGTACGGCGACTGGCTGCCGCTGAAGGTCAGCGGCGAGCGCGAGGAAAACCTGATTGTCTACGCGCGCGTGAAGGACGGGGAGGCGCTGATTGTTGCCGTACCGCGTCTGGTTTTTGCTACCCCCACAAACGAAACGCTGTGGGCCAACACTTCGGTCGTCATCCCCGAAGAGCTTTCCGGGAAACGCTACCGGGATCTGTTTACCGGTGAACGTCGGGCGCTGCGGGAGACGCTGGATTTAACGTCTGAAACAGGAAGTTTGTTAGTTCTGCTTACCTGCGAATAATCGTGGAGAACGAAAATGGCAAAGGAAAATACGTTTGACATACGGGCCGGTCATGGCCAGCAGCTGGGCGCAAATTATGACGGGAAAGGGGTTAACTTCGCGCTTTTTTCAGCTCACGCCGAGCGGGTGGAGCTCTGTCTGTTTGATCCCTCCGGTAAAACGGAAATCGCCCGTCTGGAGCTGCCTGAATACACCCACGAGATCTGGCACGGCTATGTGCCCGACCTCCAGCCCGGCGCGCTGTATGGCTATCGCGTCTACGGGCCGTATGACCCGGAAAACGGGCATCGCTTTAACCCGCATAAGCTGCTCATCGATCCCTATGCCCGTGAACTGGTGGGCGATATCGACTGGAATGATGCCCATTTTGGCTACGAACTGGGTCATGATGCGCTGGATCTGAGCTTTGACACGCGGGACAGCGCGCCGTTCACTCCAAAATGCAGGGTTATCGATCCGAATGCGTTTGACTGGCAGGACCATCAGCGGCCAGCGATCCCCTGGCCGCATACCGTGGTCTATGAGAGCCATGTGAAAGGCTTTACCCAGCTCAACCCGGCGATACCGCCCGAGCTGCGCGGCACCTTTGAAGGCATGGGGCATAAAGCCTCGGTCGATTACATCAAAAGTCTGGGTATCACCGCCGTCGAGCTGCTGCCGGTTCACTGGTTCCCGGACGATCAGCACCTGCTGGACCGCGGCCTGAAGAATTTCTGGGGCTATAACACGCTGGGCTTTTTTGCGCCCGCGTCACGTTATTACGGCCCGGCAGGGATCCAGGGTTTTCGCGATATGGTCCGCGCCTACCATGACGCGGGTATCGAGGTGATTCTGGATGTGGTCTATAACCACACGGCAGAGGGCAATGAGCTTGGCCCGACGCTCTCGTTCAAGGGTATCGATAACTACAGCTATTACCGCACCTTGCCGGATCAGCATCGCTATTACATCAATGACACCGGCACGGGGAATACGGTGAACACCTCACACCCGCGTGTGCTGCAGATGATCATGGATTCGCTGCGCTACTGGGCGGAATCGATGCATATCGACGGTTTTCGCTTCGATCTGGGTACGATACTGGGGCGCGAGCCAGAAGGGTTCGATCCGCGCGGCGGCTTCTTTGATGCCATGACCCAGGATCCGGTTTTATCAAAACTCAAGCTCATTGGTGAGCCCTGGGATATTGGCCCCGGCGGCTATCAGGTGGGCGGCTTCCCGCCCGGTTGGGGCGAGTGGAACGACAAATATCGCGATACCGTTCGCGAATACTGGCGGGGCGATAACGTTCCCACTGATTTTGCCGCCCGCCTGCTGGGCTCGGGCGATCTCTATGATTTACGCGGACGTCGCCCGTGGGCCAGCGTCAACTTTATTACCGCGCATGACGGCTTCACGCTGAACGATCTGGTGTCGTACAACGAGAAACACAACGCCGATAATGGTGAAGATAATAACGACGGGCATAACGATAACCGCGCGTATAACTATGGGGAGGAAGGCCCGACCGAGAACCCGGACATTATTGCCACCCGTGAACGGCAGAAACGGAACTTCCTCACCACGCTGTTGTTCTCCCACGGTACACCGATGCTGCTGGCCGGGGATGAGTTTGGCCGGACGCAAAAAGGGAACAACAACGGCTATTGTCAGGACAGCGAGATCTCCTGGATCAACTGGAAAGGGTTGTCAGAAAACGACGTCGCGCTGCGCGAGTTTACCCGGCACCTGATTGCGCTTCGCGCCAAACAGCCGCTGCTGCGCCGGGAGAGCTGGCGAGACGGTCTTGAGATCCGCTGGTTTAACGCCGGAGGAGGACCGCAGCAGTCTGAGCAATGGGAGGAAGGCTCGACAATCGGCGTCTCCATCAGCCGGCCCGATCTCATCCAGGAGGAGGGGATCTGGCACGACGTGCTGATGCTGTTCAACCCCTTCGAAGGCGCCGTGTCGTTCCAGATCCCGCAGTTTGGTGAAGGAGGCTGGGTGCTGGAACTCTCCACGGCGGGGGAAGTTGCCACGGGCGAGGTCATCACCCGGACCGTGGATTACGAACTGGCGGGGCGCAGTATTACTCTCTTCAGACGCCCGTGATGTCAAAGTGATGCCGCCGCCCGTGCGGCGGTGTCATACAGGGATGAAATGGTGCGCAGCAGCTGGGCGGTGTCACCGATAGCGGCACCCGAAATCCCGCTTTCGGCATGTATGTTGATCAGACACGCTTCGCGCACATCCCGGTATTTCATGCACAGTGCTTTTCCCGCCTCGGTGGTGGAGAAGAAAAGCTCTTTTCCTGCCTTTTCACTGGTGACGTAGCCCGCCTTGACCAGCTTTTTCAACGCATAGGTCACCACGTGGGTGTCTTCCACGTTGAGCACAAAACAGATATCGGCCAGCTTCTTCTTGCGATTGCGGTGATTCACATGATGCAAAAGCGAGACGTCAAAGGCCCCCATATCCGGCTCACCGGCCGCGGTCATGCAGCGCACCATCCATTTATTGAACGCGTTACTGGTCATGATCAGCGCGTACTCCAGCTCCGATAGCTCCGCGCAGCGCTCGGATACCAGATGGCGGGAGGAGACGATCCGGCCGTCGTTAATGTCGTCGTGATTCATTGATGCAGCACTATTCTTCAGGGTCATAACGTTCCTTACGGGAGTGTGGCTGTTGCCCGGAAATGTAAACTCATCGATAAAATAAGAACATTTTATTGATAAATTGTTTACATGTTTTTGCGGTTCAGATATAGCTTTTTAACGCAGGTTTTCGAAGCCTGACGGAAAACACAACATCGCTCGCCGCAAATTAAAAAAATAGCCGTCGGCGCGCAACGCTCACTTTGGATAGGGTAACGTTTATGGACGGTTCTACACTGTTGCCGCTTATCGGGATCCCGGTGGTGGTTATTGGTTTTGCCCTGCGCTTCAACCCGCTACTGGTGGTCGTGGTAGCAGGGCTGACGACGGGTCTGCTGGTTGGGATGGATTTCGGCATGCTGCTGGAAACCTTCGGCGAGAAGTTCGTCAACAGCCGCTCTCTGGCTACATTCATTCTGATCCTGCCGGTTATTGGTCTGCTGGAATATTACGGTCTAAAAGAGCGCGCACAGGCGTGGGTGGCGAAGATCGCCAGCGCCACTTCGGCGCGTATTCTGATGATCTATTTTGTCGCCCGCGAGGGGACGGCCGCGCTGGGGCTGATGTCGCTGGGCGGTCATGCCCAGACGGTGCGTCCGCTGCTGGCACCGATGGCCGAAGGGGCGGCGCTGAACGAGTACGGCGAACTGCCCCAGCATATTCGCGACAAAATCAAAGCCCATGCCGCCGCGTGTGACAATATCGCGGTGTTCTTTGGCGAAGATATTTTTATCGCCTTCGGGGCGGTGCTGCTGATCGACGCCTTCCTGAAGGAGAACGGTATTCAGGGTATTGAACCGCTGCATATCGGCCTGTGGGCGATCCCGACGGCGATTGCGGCATTGATTATTCATATGACGCGTCTGTTGCGCCTGGATGCCAGCATCCGCCGTGACGTGATGGCCTGGAAAGCCGGGCAGGGAACGCAGGAGATCGCGCCATGATGACGCTGCTCACCATTAACCGCGTGTACTACCTGATTGGCTTTGTCGTGATGCTGCTGGTGGTTATGACCCTGCGCGATCGCGCCAACCCCAAACGTTTTACCACGGCGCTGTTCTGGTTTCTGTTCGGTGGTATCTTCCTGTTCGGTGACCTGATGGTGCAGGAGCTGGGCCGCTCGCTGGCGTACCGGATCATTGGCGGCGCCGTGATTGTAATTGCCCTTCTGGCAGGCTTTGGGCTGGTCGGTAAAGGGCAGTACAAAATGGCCAGTGAGCCTGAGCGTATTGCCTCCTCAAACCGGCTGAAAAACTGGCTGTTTTTACCGGCCCTGATGATCCCGGTAGTGACGGTTATCGGCACGCTGTTCCTGAAAGGGGTGTCGATTGGCGGGGTTTACCTGCTCGATCAAAAACAGCTCACGCTGGCGGCGCTGTGCGTGGCCTGTGTGGCGGCCATCCTTACCGGCTGGTGGCTGACAAAAGGTACGCCGCTGCATGCCGTCCGTCAGTCTCGCCGACTGGTGGATACCATTGGCTGGGCGGTGATCCTGCCGCAGATGCTGGCCATGCTGGGCGGGGTTTTTGTGGTGGCCAATACCGGCAACTCCGTGCAGAAGGTAGTCAGCCTGTTTGTGAACCCGGACAGCCGCTTTATGCTGGTGGTGATTTACTGCGTCGGCATGGCGCTGTTCACCATGATCATGGGTAATGCCTTTGCGGCCTTCCCGGTGCTGAGCGCCGGTATCGCCTTACCGTTTCTGATCCACGTGCATCACGGTAATCCGGCACCGCTGCTGGCGATTGGTATGTACGCTGGCTATTGCGGCACGCTGATGACGCCGATGGCGGCGAACTTCAACATCGTTCCCGCCGCGTTACTGGAGCTGAAAGACAAATATCAGGTCATTAAGATCCAGATCCCGACCGCGTTAACCCTGCTGGTGGTCAACGTGTTCTTAATGTACTTCCTCGTGTTTCGCTAAGCGTGGCAACCTAAGGAGCTGTGATGGAATTAACGCAACACCAGGCTGATGCTTTTGCCAGAATGCCTTTGACCTATCTGCGCCAGGAATACCCGAACCACATTATGCATCTGCTCAATGATGACGGGGACGTCCTGCCGCCGCGCGAACTGCATCCCATTTTTTATGGCTGTTTTGACTGGCACTCGGCGGTACACGGCTACTGGCTGCTGCTGCGCTGCCTGCGCCTCTACCCGGAACTGTCGTGCCGGGATGACATTATCACGCTGTTTGCCGACCATCTCACGCCAGAAAAGGTGGCGCAGGAGCTGGCTTATTTCAACGCGCCGTTCCGCGCCTCGTTCGAGCGTCCGTATGGCTATGGCTGGCTGCTGGCACTGGCCCAGGAGCTGAAACAGTCATCGCTGCCGCAGGCGGCAGGCTGGTATCAGACGCTTGCGCCGTTAACGCAGGACATTCGCAACCGTCTGGTGGATTACCTCAGTAAGCTGACGTACCCGATTCGGGTTGGCACGCATTACAACACCGCGTTTGCCCTCGCGCTGGGGATCGATTACGCCCGGGCGGTGGAAGATAACGCGCTGGAGAGTGCCATTCTGGGGGCGGCGACGCGGTTTTATCACGCGGATACCCAGTATCCGGCTCACTATGAACCGGGTGGTGATGAGTATGTATCCGGCGCGCTGACAGAGGCTCTGCTGATGAGCAAGGTCGCGGAGAATTTCCCGGCCTGGTTCGACGCGTTTCTGCCGAATATCGGGGCTGTCTCTGCGCTGATGAACCCGGCAGAAGTGAGCGACCGTACCGACCCCAAAATTGCGCATCTGGACGGATTAAACCTCAGCCGCGCCTGGTGCATGAAACATATTGCCAGTGCGCTGCCGGAGGATCATCCGGCGCAGCAGGCGCTGCGTGATGCGGTGGCGAAACACCTGACGGCGAGCGTCGGGCATGTTGTCGGCAGCCACTACAGCGGTGGGCACTGGCTGGCGAGTTTTGCGCTGCTGGCGCTGGAGTAAATATGGGGGCAGCGTCGCAGGACGCTGCCCTGGCATTTATGCCGTAGCCTGTCGCGCGCGACGCAGTCGGCTAACGCTAAATAATACTGACGCAGTTGACGCGATCACCGCGATCCACAGCGCAAGATGAACGGCACCGTCATCCAGCATTTGATGATCTGACCCTGCGGTCGCAGCCAGCAAAATTCCCACCACGGCGGCACCGAGACACTGGCCGAACGTTCTGACGATGGACAACACCCCGGATGCATAGCTGGCGTACTCCCTGGCAACGTTAGAGAGCATTTCACGGTTATTGGGACTCTGGAAACAGCCAAAGCCGATGCCGCACACCAGGCTCCTGAGGCAGATATCCCAGGCAGAAGGGCTGGCAGGCAGCGTCGCCAGCAAAATCAACCCAACGACAAAAATCATCAGTCCAAGCGTGGAGATCAACGGGGCGGAGATCGTGTCTGCCCAACGGCCCGCGTGCGGCGCAATGAGTACGATACCTATCGGCCAGGGGGTGAACAGTAAAGCGGAGATCGCCGGGCTATAGCCGTACACGCTCTGAAACAGAAACGGCAGCGCGATAAAGGTAATGCCCTGACTCACAAACGAGGCCAGCGAGGTTAGCGCGGCGAGGGTAAACCGTCCGTTGCTGAATATCACAGGCGGCAGGATGGGGCTCCGGGCACGGCGGATATGCCAGACAAAAGCGATGAGGCTGACCGTAGCGACAAATGCCCAGCAAACGGTGCTGATGGCGTGCGCTCTATTCTCTACGCTGTTTGCCGCCATGATCATCGACCCCAGCAGGATCACGGACAACAGGGCACCGGGCACGTCGAACGGGGACCTATCAGAGGCCGTCGCCCGCGGCAGCGCTTTCCAGGCCAGCATCAGGGCAACGGTACCGGGAATAATGTTGATCGCGAACAGCCATTGCCAGCTCAGTACGTCGAGTATTGTTCCGCCCAGCACCGGCGCAATGGCGGTGCTGGCGGCGATAAGCAGAGCGTGCAGCCCCAGAATGCGGCCAAGCAGCCGTCCCGGGAACACCGAGCGCAGGATCGCCGGGGCAATACTCAGCGTGGCCGCGCCGCCGATACCCTGCAAAATACGCATCCCGATCAGCATTTCCGGCGTTGTTGCCAGCGCGCAGCCGAGCGAGGTCAGGGTAAACGTAGCCAGTCCTGCCAGAAACACCGGGCGGTAACCCACGCGCGCGGCGAGTGCGGCGAAGATGGCTAACGTCATTGCCGCTGACAGCAGGTAACCGTTGGCGAACCAGACTGCGACATTCGCGGGCACCTGCATCGCGCTGGCCATTGATGGCAGGGCAATGTTGATCATGGTGCCATCGAATACGCCCATCAACGTGGTGGTCATCACCGCAGCCATCACCCGGGCGCGTTCATGTCCCGGTAATCCTTCGTCGCCGGGTTGGTATGAAAAGAGCGTCATCGTGTTATCTCCAGGCAAGAATGTTGATGACGACACTATAGTAATGGGTTATACAGGGCGGAAGACGCAGCATTTGCACTTATACGTTGCATCAAACGCCCTGTATGAGGAGGTTTTGTGACCGATCCTGATTTCAACTTGCTTGTCGCGCTCGACATCCTGCTGGCTGAAGCCAGCGTGGCGGGGGCGGCGCGGCGTCTTAACCTGAGCACCTCAGCCATGAGCCGCACGCTGAGCAGGCTTCGTGAGGTCACCGGCGATCCGATTCTGGTGCGGGCCGGGCGTCAGATGGTGCTGACTCCGTGGGCCGAATCCACCCGGGATCGCGCCCGACATGCGCTGCATGAGGCAAGGGCGGTACTACAGCCTTCAACGGACACCTTCCGGGCAGAAAATCTTGAACGGGTGTTTACTGTCAGAGCCAATGATGGCTTTGTGGTGGCGTTTGGCCCGTTGCTGATTGCGGCCGTTGCGGAAGCAGCGCCGGATGTCTGCATCCGCTTTGCCCCAAAACCGGAGAAAACGTCGCGTTATCTGCGGGAGGGGCTGGTTGACCTGGAAATTGGTGTGCAGAGCAACATGGGGCCCGAAATTCGTCTGCAGCGGCTCTTTGAGGACCGCTTTGTTGGCGCGGTGCGCAAAGGGCATCCGCTGGCGGCGCTGCCAATAGTCAGCCTTGAGGATTATGTCGCCTGGGGTCATGTGGTGACCGCGCCAAATGGCTCATCACACGGTTTTGTTGATGATGCCCTGGCCGCGCGGGGGATGAAACGCAAAATCGCCAGCGTGGTGCCCGGTTTTCCTACTGCGTTATCCGTGGCGCTGGCGTCCGATCTGATTGCGATGGTCCCGGCGTTGTATCTGCTCAATCAACCGATGAGCGAGAATGTGCACATCTTTGAACTGCCGTTCAACACCCGGACCATTACCGTATCGCAGATGTGGCACCCGCGGATGGAACAGGATCCGGGCCACCGGTGGCTCAGAGAGAAGGTGCTAGCGGTGTGCCATCAGTCGCGGCACCGATAATATAAAACGGGTCGACACAGCATCGGATTCCACACGCACGTTGCCGTGATGCGCGGTGATGATGGATTTCACAATCGCCAGGCCGATCCCGCTGCCTTCTCCTTTTCGCTGTCTGGACGGATCCACCCGGTAAAAGCGGTCGAACAGCCGGGGCAAATGCGACTCAGGGATCGGCTTGCCGGGGTTGGCAACGATCAGCTCGCACGCGTTTTCCTTTTCACTTACCGACACGGTCACCGTTTCTCCGTCCGGCGTATAGCGCAGGGCATTGGAGAGCAGGTTATTGATGGCTCTTCGGAACATCTGCGGATCGCCGTCTATCAGGCAGGGCGTGCCGTTAAAACGCAGCGTGATATGGCGTTCTTCCGCCCAGGCCTCGAAGAAATCAAAGACTTTCATCACCTCCGCGCTCAAATCAAAGGTTACCCTGTCAGGGATCAGCTGATTATTATCCGCCTGGGCCAGGAACAGCATATCGCTGACCATGCGGGTCATCCGGTTGTACTCTTCAAGGCTTGAGTACAGCACATCCTCCAGCTCTTTCGGCGAGCGGTTCTGGCTTAACGCAATTTCCGTTTGCGTTACCAGATTGGTGATCGGGGTTCTGATCTCATGGGCGATATCGGCAGAGAAATTTGCCTGACGGGTAAAGACATCCTCAATTTTTTCAATCATGTGGTTAAACGAGATCACCAGCTGCTCCAGCTCAACCGGCACCCGCGACGGCTCAAGCCTCGCATCCAGATTCTCTGAGGTGATATTTTTTATCGCATTGCTGACGTTACGCAGGGGCAGGTGTCCCTGACGTACCGCGATGCGAATGAGCAGAATAATCAGCAGGCTGATCGCCACCGCGATGGCAATCAGGTTCTTTTTCAGCGCCTCAAGGTAGTGAAGATGAAAATTAATGGAGAGGCCGATCAGCATGACATAGTGTTGTTCTTTTCCCTGCAATGTCGCCGTGCCGGAAGAGGCGATAATCCGGTATGTTTCCATCTTCATGTCGGACCCGGCGTGCATCGCCTTGCCAGCGTCCTCCACTGACCAAAGAAACACATCCTGCGCGCGGCGATGGGCGCTGAAATCCGCGGTATTCACCGCTGGCCGGATGGCCTCGCCCTGTGAGCTGAAGAGCACATTGCCACGGGGATCGAGCAGCAGGACGGCAACGTTGCGATAGCTGGCCAGCGACTCTTTGATTTTGCTGATTTTCTTTTCATCCGGATCCGCAGGTGACTGCAGTATGCGGTGCATGGCGCGGCTGATTTGTTGCAGATCGCTGATATCCTGCTCGGCAAAGTGCTTTTCAACGGAGTGGAGCATAAACCATGTAAACGCGAAAAAAGCCAGAATGGTGGAGAGGCTGATAAAGAACGTCAGGCGCAGAGCCAGGGAGAAGGGGCGTCTGGCGGGCTTACTCTGCATCCGGAACCTCCAGCATATAGCCCACGCCGCGCACCGTCTGGATCAGCTTCGGTTCATAATCGTTGTCGATTTTGGCGCGTAACCGCTTCACCGCGACGTCAATCGCGTTGGTGTCGCTGTCGAAATTCATATCCCAGACCTGCGCGGCAATCAGCGAGCGGGGCAGCACTTCACCCTGATGGCGAACAAAAAACTCCAGCAGGCTGAACTCCTTGCTGGTGAGCAGAATGCGGTTTCCGGCGCGGTTTACCTTCCTTGATACGAGGTCGATGCTCAGATCTGCCACCGTAAACTGGCTCTCGGCGATCACCGTATTGCCGCGTCGTAACAGCGTTCTGACCCGGGCGAGCAGCTCAGCAAAGGCAAAGGGCTTAACCAGGTAATCATCCGCCCCCAGTTCCAGGCCTTTCACCCGGTGTTCAATGGTGCCGAGAGCCGACAGCAACAGGACCGGCATTCCCTTTCCGGCAGAGCGGAGCATGCGGATGATATCCCAGCCGTTCACATCAGGAAGCATGATATCCAGAATGAGCAGGTCATAATCGGCGGTCATGGCGAGATGGTAGCCGGTCAGGCCGTTGTCAGCGCGATCCACCACAAAGCCCGCTTCCGTAAGCCCTTTGCTGAGGTACTCACCGGTTTTAATTTCGTCTTCAACAATCAATATTTTCATCACGCTTCCCCGACTGGCTGCTCAGCACATTCTATTGCACCCGTGACCGTTAACAATGACTTACGCCATAAATGACAACATTGTCATTATCCTGTCACCCGTCAAACAGGACGCGTTCAGTAGAGTAGCCCTAAAAATACTCTGGAATTCATCTGAACCGCTATGTTCCTGCTAAAACGACTAAGCATCACTACGGTATTTATCCTGACAGGATGCGTCTCGCTGGCCCCTGAATACCAGCGCCCGACGTCACCGGTACCCCAGCAGTTTTCGCTGTCGCGTAACAGCCTGACGCCCGTGGAGGGCATGTATCAGGACACCGGCTGGCGCAACTTCTTCGTCGATCCGCAAATCGCGGGATTGATTACAGAGGCCCTGAAGAACAACCGCGATATAAAAATGGCCGCGCTGAAGGTTGAAGAGGCCCGGGCGCAGTTCAACGTGACGGATGCGGATCGTTATCCTCAACTGAACGCCTCCTCGGGCATCACTTACAGCGGGGGGCTTAAGAGTAACAAACCCACTTCCCAGCAGTACGACGCGGGACTTGCGCTTAGCTACGAACTCGACTTTTTTGGCAAGCTAAAGAACATGAGCGATGCCGACCGACAAAACTTTTTCGCCAGCGAAGAAGCCCGTCGTGCCGTGCATATTTTGCTTGTCGCTAATGTGTCCCAGAGCTATTTCAACCAGCAGCTGGCCTACAAACAGCTGCGTATCGCACGCGATACGCTGTCAAATTATCAGCAGTCTTACGCCTTCGTTGAGCAACAGCTGGTGACGGGCAGTACGAACGTGCTGGCGCTGGAGCAGGCCCGGGGGCAGATCGAAAGTACCCGGGCAGAAATTGCCAAAAGAGAGGGGGAGCTGGCACAGGCCAATAATGCCCTGCAACTGGTCCTCGGAACGTATCGCGCGCTACCGGGCGACGGCGGAATGAACGCCAGCGATATTGTGCCGGTACAACTACCACCCCATCTTTCATCGGCAATATTGCTGCAGCGCCCGGATATTATGGAGGCGGAGTATCAGCTTAAAGCGGCCGATGCGAATATTGGCGCGGCGCGCGCTGCCTTTTTCCCGTCCATCTCCCTGACCAGCGGGCTTTCAACGGGCAGCATGGAATTATCTGGCCTCTTCACGTCCGGCAGCGGCATGTGGAATTTTATTCCCAAAATAGACATTCCCATTTTTAATGCGGGCAGGAATAAAGCCAACCTGAAGCTGGCCGAAATTCGCCAGCAGCAGTCGGTTGTGAATTATGAACAAAAAATTCAGTCCGCCTTTAAACAGGTCGCCGACGCGCTCGCGCTGCGGGACAGCCTCAGCCAGCAGTTTGCTGCGCAACAGCGGTATCTTGATTCGCTAAACATGACCCTGCAGCGTGCCAGAGGGTTATATACCCGCGGTGCGGTCAGTTATATCGAAGTATTAGACGCGGAACGCGCGCTGTTTTCTACGCAGCAAAACATTCTCGACCTTATTTATGCCCGACAGGTTAATGAAATTAATCTCTTCACCGCGCTGGGCGGCGGTTGGGTCGAATAACCATAATTAACTCAACAGGAAAATAATATGCGTAATTCAATGAAGGCCGTTGTATTCGGTGCGATCTCCATGATGTTTTCTGCCGGCCTGCAGGCCGAGGTTCATCAGCATGCAGAGATGAGTGCTGCCAGCGAAGGGGCCACAGAGCAGGTTGTCTCCGGGACTGGCATCGTAAAGGACATTGATCTCACAAACAAAAAGGTAACGATCGCTCATGAAGCCATCCCGGAAATTGGCTGGCCCGCCATGACCATGCGTTTCACCTTTACCGACGCAGACGAAAGTATTAAGGCCGTAAAAGTCGGCAACCGCGTGAAATTTTCTTTTGTGCAGCAGGGCAATATCTCTTTACTCAAAAGCATTAAATAGCGAGAAACGGCATGGCATCGTTAAAGGTTAAATATGCTGCAATGATAATCGGCAGCCTTTTTGCGGGAGGGCTGATTGCAGTGACGGCGTGGCAGTATATTTATGCTGCCGAAAAAACAGAAAATACCCCGCCGGAACGAAAGGTGCTTTTCTGGTATGACCCGATGAAGCCCGACGTTAAATTCGATAAACCCGGTAAATCGCCGTTTATGGATATGGATCTGGTACCTAAATACGCGGATGAGAATGACGATAAAAACGGTGCCGGTATCCGTATTGATCCGACGCAGGTTCAGAACCTGGGATTAAAAACGCAAAAAGTAACCCGCGGCACGCTGAATTATGCCCAGACCATCCCGGCCAACGTCAGTTATAACGAATATCAGTTTGTGATTGTGCAGTCACGATCCGAAGGCTTTGTGGAGAAGGTCTATCCCCTGACGACAGGCGATCGTGTGAAGAAAGGCACGCCGCTCATCGACATTACTATTCCGGAGTGGGTGGAAGCGCAGAGTGAGTTCCTTCTGTTGTCCGGCACCGGTGGCACGCCCGCGCAGCTGAAAGGGGTGCTTGAACGGCTTCGTCTGGCAGGCATGCCGGAAGCGGATATTCAAAGGTTACGCTCGACCCGCACGGTCCAGACCCGGTTTACCATCAAAGCCCCCATTGACGGGGTGATCACCGGCTTTGACCTGCGTACCGGGATGAATATTTCGAAAGATAAGGTTGTGGCACAGATTCAGGGGATGGATCCGGTGTGGATCAGCGCGGCCATACCTGAATCCATCGCGTATCTGCTGAAAGACTCCTCGCAGTTTGACATTTCGGTCCCGGCGTACCCGGACACGTCGTTTCATGTTGAAAAATGGAACATTTTGCCAAGCGTCGATCCTGCCACCCGTACGCTGCAGGTTCGCTTGCAGGTTTCCAACAAAGACGAACGGCTCAAGCCGGGCATGAATGCATATCTGAAGCTGAACACCCAAAGCCAGGAGATGCTGTTGATCCCCTCCCAGGCCGTTATCGATACGGGTAAAGAACAGCGGGTCATCACCGTTGATGCGGAAGGGCGGTTTGTGCCGAAGCAGATCCACGTTCTGCACGAATCCCAGCAGCAGTCCGCCGTAGGATCCGGCCTCAACGAAGGGGAGTCGGTGGTGGTTAGCGGTCTGTTCATGATTGATTCCGAAGCCAATATTACCGGTGCGCTGGAGCGTATGCGTCAACCTGAAAAGAGTCATTCAGGCCATTGAGGAGACGACGATGATTGCATGGATTATCCGGCGCGCTGTCGCCAACCGTTTCCTGGTGATGATGGGGGCGCTGTTTCTTAGCGTCTGGGGAACATGGACCATCATCAATACGCCGGTGGATGCCTTACCCGATCTGTCTGATGTTCAGGTGATTATTAAAACGAGCTACCCCGGCCAGGCACCGCAAATTGTCGAAAACCAGGTGACGTATCCGCTCACCACGACCATGCTGTCGGTGCCGGGTGCGAAGACCGTGCGTGGGTTTTCACAGTTTGGTGATTCCTATGTGTACGTCATTTTTGAAGACGGGACCGATCTCTACTGGGCCCGCTCGCGCGTTCTGGAATATCTCAATCAGGTTCAGGGGAAGCTGCCTGCTGGTGTCAGTTCGGAAATTGGGCCAGACGCTACGGGCGTGGGCTGGATCTTTGAATATGCGCTGGTGGATCGCAGCGGAAAACACGACCAGTCCGAACTGCGTTCCTTGCAGGACTGGTTCCTGAAATTTGAGCTGAAAACCATACCGAACGTGGCGGAGGTGGCCTCGGTCGGCGGGGTGGTAAAGCAGTATCAGATCCAGGTCAATCCGCTGAAACTGGCGCAATACGGCATCAGTCTGGCAGACGTGAAGCAGGCCCTGGGATCCTCTAATCAGGAAGCAGGGGGCTCATCGGTCGAAATGGCGGAAGCAGAGTATATGGTCCGGGCCAGCGGCTATCTTCAGACCATTGATGATTTCAATAACATCGTCCTGAAAACCGGCGAGAACGGAGTACCGGTTTATCTGCGTGATGTTGCTCGCGTACAAACCGGGCCTGAAATGCGGCGCGGGATCGCCGAGCTTAACGGGCAGGGAGAGGTCGCGGGCGGCGTGGTGATCCTGCGTTCGGGTAAAAACGCACGTGAAGTGATTACCGCGGTAAAAGATAAACTGGAGACGCTGAAGGCCAGCCTGCCGGAAGGTGTTGAGATTGTTACCACGTACGATCGCAGCCAGCTGATTGACCGGGCCATTGATAACCTGAGTTATAAACTGCTGGAAGAGTTTATTGTGGTGGCCATCGTCTGCGCGCTGTTTCTCTGGCATGTGCGGTCTGCGCTGGTGGCGATTATCTCTCTGCCGCTAGGCCTGTGTATTGCCTTTATCGTCATGCATTTCCAGGGGCTGAACGCCAATATTATGTCCCTGGGCGGGATCGCCATTGCCGTGGGGGCGATGGTGGATGCCGCCATCGTGATGATTGAAAACGCGCATAAACGGCTTGAGGAGTGGGATCATCAGCACCCTGGCGAGCAGATTGATAACGCGACCCGCTGGAAGGTGATCACTAACGCCTCCGTTGAAGTTGGCCCCGCGCTGTTTATTAGCCTGCTTATCATCACCTTATCGTTCATCCCTATTTTTACCCTCGAAGGTCAGGAAGGGCGTCTGTTTGGTCCGCTGGCCTTTACCAAAACGTACGCCATGGCAGGCGCAGCCGCGCTGGCCATTATCGTCATTCCCATTCTGATGGGCTTCTGGATCCGGGGGAAAATTCCTGCCGAGAGCAGTAACCCGCTGAACCGGCTGCTGATTAAAGCCTATCATCCGCTGCTGCTGCGGGTGCTTCACTGGCCAAAAACAACCCTGCTGGTGGCGGCCTTGTCGATCTTCACGGTTATATGGCCGCTGAGTCAGATGGGCGGCGAGTTTCTGCCGAAGATCAACGAAGGCGATCTGCTGTATATGCCATCAACACTGCCGGGCGTTTCTCCGGCTGAAGCGGCTGCGCTGTTGCAGACCACGGACAAGCTCATCAAAACCGTTCCTGAAGTGGCGTCTGTGTTTGGCAAGACCGGTAAGGCAGAGACAGCAACGGACCCCGCACCGCTTGAAATGGTGGAAACCACCATTCAGCTGAAACCCGAGGATCAGTGGCGACCCGGGATGACGATTGACAAGATTATTGACGAACTCGATAAAACCGTCCGTCTGCCCGGTCTGGCTAACCTCTGGGTGCCGCCGATCCGTAACCGCATCGACATGCTTTCTACCGGGATTAAAAGCCCAATCGGTATCAAGGTGTCAGGCACCGTTCTGTCGGATATCGACGCCACGGCGCAGAGCATTGAAGCGGTCGCCAAAACCGTACCCGGCGTGGTGTCTGCTTTGGCAGAGCGGCTGGAAGGCGGGCGTTACATTGATGTGGATATTAATCGTGAAAAAGCATCCCGCTACGGTATGACGGTGGGGGATGTGAAGCTGTTCGTCTCCTCCGCCATTGGTGGCGAGACAGTAGGGGAAACGGTTGAGGGCGTGGCCCGGTACCCGATAAATATTCGTTATCCTCAGGACTACCGGAACAGCCCGCAGGCATTGAAAGAGATGCCGATCCTGACCCCGATGAAGCAGCAAATCACGCTGGGGGATGTGGCGGACATACGTGTCGTTTCCGGCCCGACGATGCTGAAAACGGAAAATGCCCGACCAACCAGCTGGATCTATATTGATGCCCGCGGCAGGGATATGGTGTCGGTGGTCAATGACCTTAAGACGGCCATCAGCCAGAACGTGAAGCTGAGACCGGGAACATCGTCATGCCATTAATGCCTGAGAACAGCAGGGCGATCAAAACCACCCATATAAATACGCTTTCTTCAGGCTGCCCGAGGGCGGCGCTGACTTTGTAACCTAACCACAGCTGCGGTATCCCAAAACTGACGATCACCCCAAGGGTACTGAGAACAGCTGGAATGCCCATGGTATAGCATCCCGTGGGTGTCCCGATCAGTTCGGCCAGTTCCGCTTTTAACTGTTGCAGTTGTGCAGTATTGGCCTTGCTGATTATTACCGCCAGGTCGTTACAGTGGTTTAGTCGACGATATAGTGCTTTAATCATTTGAATATAATGACATAAACGTCATCAGCCCGTCATGCGAAAGAGGTTCAGCCATATGAGCCGCGAGCACTGTCGTGAACTCTGTGTTAAGTACGTTATCCGGACGCCCGATCAGTTACGAAAAGCAATTCGTATTGCCAGAAATGCAAGTTAGGGATCAGACATGGCTTTCCGCCAAGTGCGGATACTTGATGGAAAACGC